>CAYPNL010000290.1:0-2867 GCA_964412045.1 uncultured Desulfobacteraceae bacterium | reverse complement strand
CGGTGGAGGAGCCGCCCGCCGGGATCACGCATCCTCGCGAGGATAAACTCGCTGGCACGGCGCGCAGCATCTTTATAGGCAGGCTCCTGAAATGCCTGTGCTGCCTTGGAAAGCGCCGCGATCATCAAGCCGTTCCAATCGGTCAGGATCTTATCATCCTTATGAGGGTGCACCCGCTTTCCCCGGACCTGGAAAAGTGTTTCGCGAGCTGTGTCCAGGTGTTTCTCAAGTTCCCCTGATGACATTCCGAGCTCTTTTGCTAGGGCCGGCAGAGGCCTGGTGCTATGGAGAATGTTCTTCCCCGTTTCCGCCCCCGTAGCCTCAACTCGGCAGTTGCCCTCCCTTTCGACGGCATAGGCCCTGGTAAAAATTTCCGCCTCTTCCCGGCCGAGCGCCTGTCTGATCTCATCCTCGGTCCAGAGGTAAAAGCTCCCTTCTTCTCCGTCGCTATCCGCATCCTCGGCAGAGTAAAAACCCCCCTCAGGTGCGGTCATATCCCTGAGTACGTAGGTGAAGATCTCCTGCGCCGTTTTCTTATAATCCCTGTTGCCCGTTGCCTGATATGCCTCAACATAGGCCATAGCCAGCAATGCCTGATCGTAGAGCATCTTCTCGAAGTGAGGCACGAGCCACCTGTGGTCTGTGGAATACCGATGAAATCCGAACCCGAGATGGTCGTAGATGCCGCCGCATCTCATGCTGCCGAGCGTGGTCTCAACCATCTTGAGGGCCCTATCATCGCCGGTTCTCCTCCAATAGCGAAGCAGGTACATCAGGTTGTGAGGCGAGGGAAATTTAGGCGCCTGTGAAAAGCCTCCGTACTGTACATCGTAGTTTCGCGATAGGCCCCGGTAGGCCATCTCAAGGGTGCGCTCTGTCAATGGATCTCCTGTCTGCTCCATTGATGTAGTCGCAAGGATAGAGGCTATCCTCTCGGCAGAGGAAAGGGCCTGTGCCCGGTCGTATTCCCAGATCTCCTTGATGCGGGGAATCAACTGCTTCACCCCAGGCATGCCGAACCGGGCCTCCCTGGGAAGGTAGGTAGCGGCAAAGAACGGCTTTTTCGAGGGCGTCATGATAATGGTAAGCGGCCACCCCCCGTTTCCGGTCATCATCTGGCACACCCTCATATACACGCTATCTATATCCGGTCTCTCTTCCCGGTCCACCTTTATGCTCACGAATGCATCATTCATTAAGCTCGCTACCTCTTCATTCTCAAAGGACTCCTTAGCCATCACGTGACACCAGTGGCATGTGGAGTAGCCGATGGAAAGAAAGATAGGCCGGTCCTCCTTTGCAGCCCTCTCAAATGCCTCATCCCCCCAGGGATGCCAGTCAACGGGATTATAGGCATGCTGAAGCAGGTACGGACTTTTTTCTTCTATGAGTTTGTTTGGGCGTCTATTATTCATTGTTTCATCAACCGCTTACTACTCGCTAGAGAACGAAAAGGCTCGGCCGCACATCCCATAAGACGCACCCCGAACCTCTCGTTGTTCTGCCATGATACGTGTTTTACGGATCTAAACCTATGCTACGCTCATAACCTCTGTAACCTCAGGAACCTCCTTTTTGAGCTGGCTCTCTATTCCCATCTTTAAGGTCATCTGGCTCATGGGGCACCCGGCGCATGCGCCCTTTAATCTCACCTTAACCACCCCTTCAGGGGTCACCTCTACCAGTTCCACGTCGCCGCCGTCGGCCTGAAGCGCTGGTTTAATCCTGCCAAGGGTTGCTTCCACTTTCTCTTTCATAGGGTTTCCTCCTCTCTGAGCGCTGTCTCAGCGCTGTTGCTAGATCATGGCTTTCTATAACGCAAATATAATGCCAGCCGCCGTTGCAACTGTTTCGTGCGATAACAATAGTGAAACCCTTACCTCGCTGAAAGCACCCTGCTACGGGATTCAATGGGGTAAAGACCGCCGCAGCCTGACCATGATTTATGTTGGCTATACGAGGGGAAATGTTGAAAAAATGTCTAAATTAAGACGTATTTGAATAGATAAAGGATAAAAATAGAAGTTATTTCAGTAAATTATAGGATAGTTTAATTTTTGGCGTAATAGTACTATATTCGACATAACAAATCCACATCCAGAGGACGTGGCTTTTGAGACGAAATAAATATTTCTATCACGTATCGCGCCTCTTTTGTTTTGGGATGTCACGATAGATGGGCAAGGTGATGGTGAACGTGGTCCCCTTCCCTTCCTCGCTTTCCACGTTCAGGGAACCACCTTTATGCTGTTCGATAATCCTCTTTGAGATCGAAAGCCCCAGACCGGTTCCAGAACTCTTGGTTGTGTAAAACGGCGAGAATATCCTCTCTTTGTCCTTTATGGGTATGCCGCATCCCTCATCCACAATCGTTATCTCCACGTTATCTCCTGAGGGCCGGGCCCTAACCGAGAGAGTCCCTCCCTGTGCCATGGCATCGATCGAGTTCTTGAACAGGTTCAGCAGTACCTGCTTCAGTTTATTCCGATCTCCTGCCACAAATCTCGCCCCTTTGTCCACCTGGAGTTCAATCTTCACATTATGCTCCGTGCACTCCTTTCCGACCATGGAGAGGGTTTCTTCCTGGAGATCCTTTACATCTACCTTCTCAGAGACCGTGGATGACGGCAGATATGAATCCCGCAGCTCGGCCAAAAGCCTCTCAAGGCGTTCGACCTCTTGCGTGATGATCCGTAGCTTTTCGAGCCCTTTCTCGTCGCTGATGCTCCTGCTCAGTTGTTGAGCGAAACCGCCTATAACCATCAAAGGATTCTTTATCTCGTGGGTAATCTCCGCCACTGATTGCCCGAGTGCGGAAAGCCGTTCGGATCGCATGATCTGTTCTTGAAGCCTTTTTGTCTCGGTCA
>CAYPNL010000289.1:0-2513 GCA_964412045.1 uncultured Desulfobacteraceae bacterium | reverse complement strand
AGATACCCAACAGCCCCTGCGGCGGCTGCAGCGAAACACAGGCCAAAGGCAAAGGTAAACGCCTCCGGGGGGAGTTGCCCTTCGTGAATCGAAAATCTCTCGATGATAATCCCCATGATATGCTGGAAGAACCCCGCGCCTGCCATGGTGAAGAAATTCACTGCACTCATTGCAGTCCCTGTCATCGAACTCGGCATCAACTCCTTGATATTCGCATACAAAATAGGTGAAAAGGACTCTGCAAACCCTATCAAAAAAAAGCTCACTGCGAGCATGCCGGCTGAAAATGACGTCATGAAAACGACTAAAGGAAGCACACAAAGGGTGTAAAAGAACATCGCTGCTCTTGCCACTGTTCTTCTATCTTTCGACACGCGGTCTGAAAGAATGCCGAAGATAGGGCCTCCGATGATTGCTCCTACGGGAAAGAACATAAGGATCTTGCCTCTGTCAACAAGGGAGATCCGATAGATGTGCTCCAAATAAGGACCGGCCCAGAGGCCCGATATGGAGATAAAGGTGCCGTACCTTACAAACGCAGCAAGAGAGATGAGCCAAAAAGAGGGAAGGAGAAATACCGTGATGATCCCCTTGATCGGCCCAGTTGATCGGCCATTATCGCCCAAGGGTTTTGCATCGGTACTGCGCTGTTCATCAGAGGAGCCTTTTACGCCCTTGAAGATCCACACGGTAATGGCAAAGTGCACTAGGGCTATCAAGAGAAACGCCTTTCTCCAGCCCACCCAGTCAACCGCAAATGCAAGGGGGGCGGTAGCGCCGATACTACCGAGCATACCGATCGAAATGATAACTCCGGAGATGGTAGTAAAAGCCCGGGATGGAAACCAGGTGGAAATAAATGTAAAGGTACCCATCAATGCGCATGCCATCCCTGCTCCGATGAGAGCCCTTCCCACCATGGCCATCAGGAATGAATCGGCAAGCACAAAGCTCCCCACACCGACCAGACCTACGCAGGAGAGGAAAAGCATCACCCTCTTCGCCCCGAACTTATCAATAGCCATGCCCATGGGTATCTGCACCAGGGCAAAGGCATAGAAAAACACGGAGCTCAGCAGGCCTAAATCCTGCGGTGTGAGGGAGAGGTCTCGTACCAGCTCAGAGGCGATAACCGCTGAACTCGTCCGGTAAAACTGAGACAAAACGAATAACAGGCTGAGCGGGATAAGCATCAAGATTCTCTTGTCCATCATTTCCTCAATCAGCAACATTCGACAGACGGCGCCTGGACGGTGGTTGACCCCCTTTTGGGGCGGTGGCTTATGGAAAAAGCGTTATAGGATAGCCCCCTAAATCAAGACATGGACCTTTTACCCTTACCTCATCAACTATTGGCGCTATGGTCCTCTTCCGGCTTCTCTTCGCGCAGCATCTTGAATACAAGGCCGTAAAAGCTGTCATCTTGAGACATAAATTTCCAACCCAATTGAACATAACAGTTCCGGCAGAGTTGAATTTGCCACGAATAACCCCGGAACCAGGAATACCCATTTGAGACCCTTTCAATGCCCATGCATCCCGGAGCATTGCGATAACATCCCAGCCGGACAATGTGACCGTAATAGGGAAAGTCATGATTATGGCGGCCTCGAACCTCAATCTTTTCCGCTACCTTGGTGACAGAATGGCCGCAGTGAGCGCAAATCAGCCGCCATTCTTGCATAGTGCCATCCAGTTCATCCTCAAAGATAGAAAGCCCCTTCTCCAGGTAGGTCAGGTGATCAATGTCCTCTGTCGAGGGGTATCTCCCTGGAGTCCTTTCAGTGGTGATAGAAAGCGATTCATCTTTTTCAAAATCTTTTGCCATGCGTATTAGATTAGATAGAAATATCCCTCTTTTCAACCCCTATTTGGATTCCATCCACAACAAATCCATTTCCAACGCAAGAGATCTTACCCATTTTTGCTTAAGGTTTGTCCTCGGTCTTTTTGGCGAGCTGTCTGGGGTAACCATGTTACCACATCTATCTCTGGCTGCTGGGAGAGGAATGCAAACCAATCATTAGCCGTGTGGCAGACAAAGCCTTTTATTCTGTGCCCCAGACAACGCTAAGCAATTGCTGGGCGAGTGTCCCTGCGATTTCTTTCTTAGAAATTTGATGAACTCGGTGGAGGATAGCTAGCCACATTCCAAATATGTAAATGTGATGTCCCCTTTTACAGGCGGATGCGGTTGAGCTCTTGCCTTTTGACTTTGACAGGCGGATGATGTCGTGCGGGGGTCATCTCCTGATAGAGGATGTTCTCTACGTAGTGAGCGTGATAGGCATGGTGTAAGGAGGCCTTTTTGATAGCCTCAATCAAGGCCAAAGAACCATACGCATCCTTGAGGGGGGGGTGGAATTTTTTTAATTACGCCCATACCATCTAAGTGTTGAGGGAATTAGCCTATTTTGGAATAATCTCTTTAACAGCCCATATGGCTCATCCCTCCTTAGCATGGCACTTAAGAGGATACCCATATCTCTTGCGTGACCAATCATTTGAGCCCC
>CAYPNL010000288.1:0-6574 GCA_964412045.1 uncultured Desulfobacteraceae bacterium | reverse complement strand
GGGCCTCAGCGTGCCCTGATACATCAGGGCACACGCGCAACGCGGATCTGACTCTTGTATGCCATGGCGGTCGGTGCCCTGATGTATTGGGGCCTGCCGGTGCATTACGTTTAGGGCATGGTAAAAGAAAAGACACCCCTCTGCCCATTCACCAGGTAGTTTCAAAGGGCTACCCGTGTTACCGATTTTTAATTGTCCCGTTCCTACCGCACCACACCCCTCTTGGAGCTCGCCAGGAAATCGAGCAGCATGTCCAGCTCCTTAAAGGGTGCTATCTCCTCCCGTACCCGTTGGAGCGCCTCGTCCATGAGATGATGGTCTCGCCATATAATCTGGTACGCCCTCTTGAGGCTGTCGATCCGCTCCCTTGAGAATCCCTCCCTTCTCAGGCCTCTTACATTCAAGCCATACAGTTTTGCCCTGATCCCGGATGCCATCATGAACGGCGGGATATCCTTGACCGTGGCGGACATCCCCCCGATAAATGCATAGGCCCCAACCCTGACGAACTGATGAATGGCCACCAGTCCCCCTATAATTGCCTTGTCGCCGATCTCTATGTGCCCGCCGAGGGTTGCAGCGTTTGACATGATAATGGAATCTCCGAGCGTGCAGTCATGGGCAACGTGGGCATATGCCATGAGGTAGTTATTGTTCCCGATCTTTGTGATCCTGTCCTGTTTAGTGGTAGCTCGATTCACGGTTACGAATTCCCGTATGACGTTCTCATCGCCTATCACAAGCCTCGTGTCCTCGCCAGAATACCCCACGTCCTGTGGAGGTAGTCCAAGGGAGACATACGGGTAAATCCTGTTCCTCTCTCCGATCCTTGTATGACCATCGATCACCACGTGGGAATCGATGACGGTATCCCTTCCTATCTCTACCTTCTCGCCTATGATCGAAAACGGTCCAATGTTTACCCCGTCAGCAATCTTCGCATGTGGTGAGACTACCGCATGTGGATGAATAACTGTTCCCATACCTTATCCTATCGCTGCTACTAATTCAGCCTCAGCTGCGAGTTCGTTGCGTACCATCGCTTTTCCCTTCATCTTCCAAATCTTGGTACCCTTTCTCATGGCTGTAAGTTCAAACACGATCTGGTCACCTGGAACCACCGGCCTGCGAAACTTCACCTTATCGATTGCGGCGAAGTAAATGGCCTTTCCCGCATCCAGGTTCATACTCTCCGGCACCGACAACCTCGCCAGTACCCCCCCCACCTGAGCCATTGCCTCTACGATCAAGACGCCGGGCATAATGGGGTTTCCAGGAAAATGGCCCACGAAGAAAGGCTCGTCAATGGTTACATTCTTGATTCCTACCGCCCTTTCACCCAGTTCCACCTCCGTGATCATATCAACGAAAAAAAAAGGGGGTCTGTGGGGCAATATCTTTATAAGATCCAGGTATGTCAATGGCAGGTCCATTATCCTCATAGCTCCTTTTCTTGTTGTTCTAGCTCCTTGATCCTTTTCTCAAGCTTCTTCAACCTCTCGACATAGTCGGGGAGCCTCCTGATATGTCCCCTCGTTTTCAACCAGAGCCGATGGGGCATGGTTGGGAATCCAGCGACAACCTCCCCTGCCGGAATGGATTTCGCAACACCGGATCCTCCGACTACCATCACCCGATCTCCTATCTCGAGGTGATCGATAACCCCAGCCTGCGGTCCTATGATAACATTTTTCCCTATCTTGGTACTTCCCGCAATGCCGGCCTGGGCAACGATAATCGTATGTTCGCCAACAACCACATTGTGTCCGATCTGAACGAGATTATCCGTCTTGACCCCTCGCTCGATAACGGTCTTCTCAAAGGATGCCCTATCGATCGTGGTATTCGCCCCGATTTCTACCTCATCTCCTATCTCCACGATGCCGGTCTGAGGAATCTTGACACTCGCATCACCGTCTCTTGCATACCCGAATCCATCGCTTCCTATAACACTCCCCGCATGGATAATCACGTTTCTCCCTATGATGCAGTTCGGCAGGATTGTGACATTCGGATACACAACAGTTCCTTCTCCTATATGAACTCCATCCCCGATATAGACGCCCGGAAACAAGATCACTTCATCACCGATCACCGCATCCCTTCCCACATATACGAAGGGATAAATGGAAACCCCCGCCCCCAGGATGACCTCCTCACCGATCACGGCCCGCTTGCTCACCCCCTCAAAGCGAGGCGGAGTAGGGGCGAACATCGCTGCTACCCTTGCATAGGCCAGATATGGATCAGGGACAATCACCTGCGGCCCAACAAAGAGATCGGTACGGGTTTTTACAATAACAGCAGATGCCCTTGTAACCCGGAGCTTATCCCGAAGGCCCGGATCAACCAGAAATGATATCTCTCCCTTTTTGGCCAAGGTGAGGGAGCTGATCCCGCTAATGACAACCGAATCATCCCCCTTTACGGTGCCGCCAAGAGAGTCTGCGATGTGCCTAAGGGTAAGAGTTACCTCCAATGCTATTCACCTATATTCTTGCCCAGCCCCTGCTTCACCGTATCGTAAGCCTTGATAACTTGATCGGTGATATCGATTGCCTTATTCTCATACAGCACGCCTCCCGCCCTTTTCTCCAGGATTATCGCGTAGCGTCCATCGAATCCAATTTTTTCAACAACCGTGCCGAGTTCATCAAAGATCCTCTTTTTCTCACGCTCCTGGGACCGCGCCATCTCCTCGTTCAAATCCTGCAGGTAGTACTCTAACTCCCTCGCCTTTCTCTCAACTTCCTTTCTCTTGCTCGCCTGGGCGTCCATGCTCAACATCATCGACTGTTTCTCGAACTCTTTCCTGAGCTCAAACACCTCTTGTTGTTTTTTATCAAGCTCTCTCTGGAGCTCGGCCTTCTTTTGCTTCAAAAGCTCGGTTGCCTTCTTTCCCTCCTTTGAGTCCTGAAGGCACCTTTGAAGGTCGATCAATCCAATCCTTGTGAGCTCTTGACCAAAGACTGCACCGGAGAGGAAAAGGATCAGAACAACAGTTGTTGCAAAAAAAACACACTTTCTCATGGCTAACTCCATTATTGCTGTAGTTTTTATCGGTTACGAATGACCAAATAGATCAGGGTTGGATTGTACCCTATTTCCCTTTTCTTAGTCAACCGACCCCGGACAATTCTTAGAATGGCGTTCCTATCGTGAAGTCCCAGTTGCTCGAGGGTTCGCCCTCCTTTCGATCCAGGTTATACCCCCACTCCAACCTCAGAGGGCCAACCGGCGTATACCATCGGATACCTGCGCCTGCGCTTCGCCTGATGCCTTCAAAGCTATAGGGTTCATCCTTGGTGAATACGTTCCCCGCATCAAAGAATAGTATCCCCATCACTCCCTGCTCCTTCTGGATGGGGAACCGGAACTCGGCATTGTAGACCATCATCTTCTCCCCGCCGATCTTGTCGCCGGTTAATGGATCAATCGGCGAAATTGATCCATAGTCGAATCCCCGTACCGTATTCATCCCCCCTAAGGTAAATTTTTCGTAGATCGGTAATCTTCCTCCGGGCCTCTGCTCAACAAAACCCCATCTGCCCTGGACAGAAAAGGAGGAGTCCTGAAACAGGGGGAAAAACCAAGACGATTTGGCATTGTATTTGCTGAAGTAGTTATCGCCTCCCATAGATCCTCCTGCATACTCCATTGAGAGCGAATTCACTGACCCCTTTCGCGCGTTAAACAGCCTGTCTCGACTGTCCCTCGAGATGCCGAGGGTCACACTGCTGGTAAGATGTTCACCCTCCATATCCTGTATCACCAAAGATGCACCTTCTGTGATATCCGTGACCTCTGCATCATCATAGGTGTAAATAACCGATCCCTTGATAAACTCGATTCCCATCGGAAATCCGAACCTCAACTTGCCTCCCCTGCTATGCTTGGTATATTCATCATACTCGTACTCCCAGTCAAAGATATCGATCCCCGCGGAAAGGGGCTTCTCGAACAGCCACGGCTCGGTAAAGCTCAGAGTATACCTCGTAGCCTTGGCGCTAATGCTTGCCCGCGCTGATAGCACCTGCCCAAGGCCAAAGAGATTGCTCTTGGACAGCTCCAGCATCGCCATTGTTTTCTCCTCGGAGCTATATCCAAGGCCGAACGAAAACAACCCGGTCGGCCTCTCCTCAATATGGATATCGAGGATCATCTGATCGTCGGTGCTTCCCTTTTTGGTGTCGATCTCCACCTTATCAAAAAACCCGAGCTGATAGAGGTTCTGGGTGCTCCTCTGCAAACCCCTGCCGCTGAAATATCCTCCTTCAATCACTTGGAGCTCTCGCCGGATAACCTTATCCCTGGTCAGCTCATTGCCGGTGATCTCTATCCTCTCAAACCTCACCTTCTTTCCCTGGGAGATCTGGTAGGTGATATCAACCGTACGCTCTTCATCGTCCTCCTTGATCTTGGGAACGACATCGACAAAGGCATAGCCCTCATCCGTATAAACCTCGCTTAAGCGTAGCGCATCAGCCCTGATAACCTCTCTATTGTATATCTTTTCATCGATGATCTTAAGCTCCTTCATGAACTCTTCAGGTCCTCTGATCAAATCTCCTTCTATGCCGACATCGTTCACGGCGTATTGGGGCCCCTCATCAACCGTGATCGTAATGGTAATGCCCTGCATCTCTTTATAGGAGATCTCGGGATCTCCTATCTTTGCCTTGATATAGCCATGGTTGTGGTAAAATGAGGTGAGTTTAAATGTATCGGTTTCCAACTTTTTCCTATCAAGGTGACCCGAGTGCGTCAAAAATGAAAAAAATCCCTTCTCGCTCGTCTCCATCACCTTCTTGAGTTCCCCATCGGTAAAGCCATAGTTGCCCACAAATGCAATCGTCCGCACGTAGGCCTTTTCTCCTTCCTTGATCTCATAGATAATCGCCACCTCGTTGTTGGGAAGCTCCTCAACCCTCTGGGTTATCTCCACATGATAGTATCGCTTCTCATGGTAGTGGTCCTGCAATCTCTTGATGCTATCCTTGATCTCCTTCATGTTCACGATGGAGTATTCCTTGATGCCCAAGGCCTCCTTGAGATCCATCTCATCTATCTTCTTATTTCCCTCAAAGCTGATCTTTCCTATCGAGGGCATCTCCACTACCTTGAAGGTAACTATCTTGCCCCTCGTCCCCTCTTCCACATCTATCTGAACGTCCTCGAAATAACCCATTTTATGGATAGATTTAAGATCCTTATCGAGCAATGACGGCTCATAGAACGCCCCCTCTTGACTCGCAATGACGGCGAGGATCGCATCTTCCTCAATGCGCTTATTTCCTTCAAACAACACCCTTTCTATCTGGTCAATGCCCGTGATCCGGTTCAACACCATCTCCACTGCCCTCTCTACTACCTCGGGAACCTCATCGATAGTGTTCCCCTCAGCAAACACCAACAACGGCTTCCTGTCGGCACTTACGGGGATAAGAGTGAGGTCAAGACTGACCACATCTCCGATATGGGTAAGGCTTCCGCTGATCACCCAGTCAACTCCCATCTCCCTGGCAACCCTTCTGAGCAGATCCGCCTCAGAAGCCCTTATCCTTGAGAGGCTTCCCTCGTTTACAGTACGGGGATCGATGAGCTCAAAGCCCTTTTCCGCCAGACGCGTGGTCAGCATCTTCTGAAGTCCCAGGGAGAGATGATCGGCCGGCTTCGCCGTATGGAGCATGAAAGGGAGCACGGCCACCTTCCCCTTTGACTGGGCAAACACAAAAGATTGCATGAAAATAGTGGCGAAAAGAAAAGGGATAAAAAAGCCCATCATTAAAAGGCCGGAAAAGGCATTTCTCTTTCGATCCAGTGCCGCCTCAGTGTGTGTCGAGCCTGTGATGTTCATCAACCTCCTTCGCTCTTAACACAACAAACTCGACAAGCATGCGAAACTCATCTATACGAACCTTCCATCAACGAGGTGCAATTGCTGGGACATCTGGCGGGCCAGTTCCAAATTGTGCGTCGCGATCACCAGGGCCAAACCTGTGCTCTTATTAAGCTCTAAGAGAACATCGGTTATCTCCTGTCCCGTTGTCTTATCCAGGTTTCCTGTGGGCTCATCCGCCAGGAGCATCTTTGGGCCCATAATCAGGGCCCGGGCAATAGCAACCCTTTGCTGCTCGCCCCCGGAGAGCTCACCGACCCTGTGGAAAAGCCGATCTCGCAAACCCATCTGAGTGAGTATCTCGGAGGCCATCTCCCCTGCCTCCCTCTTGCCGTATCCCGATATGAGGGCCGGAACCATGGCGTTCTCGATGGCGTTAAACTCATAAAGGAGGTGATGGAATTGAAACACGAACCCTATCTCCCTGTTTCGAATCTGGTTCATGGCCGCCTCATCCATACCATAGATATCTCTGTCCTCAAAGAAAACCCTACCCTGAGACGGCGGCTCGAGGGTTCCCATGATATTGAGCAGGGTTGACTTCCCAGCCCCTGATGGTCCTGTGATGCTCAGGGACTCCTCTTTTGATATCTGAAGGTTTATCCCCCTCAGGGCATGAATGATCTGGCTGTCTTTTTCAAAATCTTTATATATATCCTCGATGTGAAGCAAGGG
>CAYPNL010000287.1:0-5134 GCA_964412045.1 uncultured Desulfobacteraceae bacterium | reverse complement strand
TCTAGGGTCTTTGTCCGTGTGCGCTCGTTTGAAGCGGCCTCCCGACTCGTCTTTATTGGGGTATGATGGGAAAAAAGACACCTCCATGCCCATGCGTCTCACCAACGGCGCTTATGGTGCCTCGAGCAAAGGCCGGGATTCGTTTTCAGAAAGCTAACGTGTTACGTTTATTGTATGTTTTCTTCAATCCAGTGACCGAGAAAATCTGTAAAAAACACGAGGAGGAGGAACGGTAATGACAGAGCGGAGAAAGGTAAGCATTTCTGATCTGATGCGCAAAAAAGAGCAAGGCCAAAAAATAACCATGCTGACTGCCTATGACTACCCTACTGCTCAAATGGTTGACCAGGCAGGCATCGACACGATCCTGGTCGGTGATTCGTTAGGCATGGTCGTACTTGGGTATAGTTCCACCGTGCCAGTAAGCATGGAGGAGATGATCCACCACGCTAAGGCGGTTACCAGGGCCACGAAGTATGCCTTTGTAATAGGGGATATGCCCTTCATGTCATACCAGACAGGCATTCAGAAGGCCATTGAGAATGCAGGCCGCTTCCTGAAGGAGGGCGGGTGTGATGCAGTGAAGCTTGAGGGGGGAAGTGAGGCTGGTCCCACGGTCAAGGCAATTGTCACAGCAGGCGTTCCTGTTTGCGGCCATATCGGGCTCACACCCCAAACCGCTACACAGCTCAGCGGGTTCAAGGTCCAGGGAAAGGATGCGGAGAGCGCACGAACCCTCATCAACGCTGCCAAGGATCTGGAAGAGGCAGGGGCATTTATGCTGGTGATGGAGTGTATTCCGGATGTCCTCGCATCACGGATCACCAGCGAGCTGAGCATTCCCACCATAGGGATCGGTGCGGGCAGGGATTGTGACGGGCAGGTGCTTGTGTACCACGACACGGTCGGCCTTTTTGATCGTTTCACCCCGAAATTCGTGAAGCAGTATATCAAGCTGGGACCCATGGTCATAGAAGCCCTCAAGGAGTATAAGAAGGAGGTAGAGGAAGGAACATTTCCCGGAAAAGAACATACCTTTTCAATGCGGAAAGAGGAGGCAGAGAAGCTATGAAGTTCCTTGTAGTCGGGCCAGGGGCGATGGGGTGCCTGTTTGCCGCACGCTTGAAGATCGCGGGCAATGAGGTGATGCTCTTGGACTATGACGAACAGAGGGCCGAGAGGATCAGCGAGCAGGGAGTCACCGTAACCGGGGTATCGGGGGACTACAGGGTTCCTATCACGGCTATCGTGGGGAGTCACCCCTTTACACCGGATTTTATCTTGATCTGCGTAAAATCCAATAACACCAGGGAGGCAGGGGAGGGCGCCTCTTCCTTTGCTGGGCCGGACACTGAGGTAGTCACCCTCCAGAATGGCCTCGGCAATATAGAAACGCTCGAAGCGATCTTTGGACCGGAAAAGGTCCTGGGTGGAGTAACGGCCCAGGGAGCAACCCTGTTGGGCTCGGGAAGGATCAGACACGCAGGAGAAGGGGAGACCGTCATCGGCCCGGCTGGGAGGAGGAGCAGCTCTGCCCACGCGCTTGCCGCTTCACTGAACAGCGCCGGATTTGGAACGCGCCTGGTTGACAGCGTAGAGGAGCTCATCTGGGGAAAGCTCATTATCAATGTGGGGATCAATGCACTGACCGCTCTCATAAGGGTAAGAAACGGCAGAATCGCCGCTATTCATGGGGTGAGCAAGGTCATGGAAGACGCCGTGAACGAGGCGGTTTGCGTCGCTGAGGCAAAGGGCATACACCTGCCCTATGATGAGCCATTAGAGAGGGTGCTCGCAGTATGCGAGGCTACCAAAGACAATGTATCCTCAATGCTGCAGGATGCGCTGAAGGGGAAGCGCACGGAGATAGAGATGATCAACGGGGCGATAGCCAAGGAGGGAGAAAGCCTGGGCATATCCACTCCTGTGAACAGGACTCTCACGTATTTGGTAGAAGGGATTCAGGAGACCTACCAGGACAGAGTGCAGTGAGTAATAGAGAATCGACAGAGTCCCCTCAGGTTTTATACGTATCGGGCTGGTGCAGGGCAACGATGCTACATCGGTTCGCGATTCTATGATTCAAGGAACACCTTGAAGCCCTTATAGGTCATGTAGATATCCCCTTTGTGGGCGATTTCAAAGGGGGAGTGCATGGAGAGCACAGCCGGCCCGCAATCGATAATATTCATGCCGTAAGCGGCCAGGAATTTCGCCACCGTTCCCCCACCTCCTTCGTCCACCTTTCCCAGTTCCCCGGTCTGCCACACCACCTGGTTTTTGTTGAACAGGTTCCTGAGCCATCCAACATACTCGGCATTTGCGTCGCTCGCGCCATATTTGCCCCCCGATCCTGTGAACTTGGTCAGGCAGATGCCGTACCCGAGACGGGCGGCATTCCTCTTCTCATGGACATCCTGAAAATCCGGGTCGATGGCGCCGTTTACATCGGCGGAAATGGCCTTTGAATTCATTAAGACCTTGTGAATTTCGTGGTAAAGCGGTTCCTTTCCGTGAGCGATCATGAGGTCAGCCGCCACGCTTTCCAGGAATTTCGATTTTGCCCCGGTTGCCCCGTCGCTCCCGATCTCCTCCTTATCGAAAAAGAGGACCATGGCCGTTTTCTGCGGGCGCTTGACATCCACCATGGCCCGCAAGCTCGTGAACACACACGATCGATCATCGTGGCCATAGGCGCCGGTCAAGCCACGGTCCCACCCTACGTCTCTTGCCCTTCCGGCAGGAACTACCTCGAGCTCAGCGCTGATCAGGTCCTCCTCAATGAGGCCGTAACGCTCGTTCAAAAGCTTTAGGATTGCGAGTTTGAACCTATCCTTGGTATCCTTGTTTCCAAAGGGGATGGAGCCGACCATCAGGTTGAGCTTTTCTCCCTCAAAGGCCTCTGAGACCTTTTTATCGGTCTGAACCTTTCGAGCGAGGTGAGGAAGGATGTCGGCAACCGTGAATACAGGATCGGAATCATCCTCGCCCACCATGATGTCGAGCATGCTTCCATCTGAGCGAATCACCCTGCCGTGGATCGCCAGCGGCCTGGTGAGCCATTGGA
Source organism: uncultured Desulfobacteraceae bacterium (assembly GCA_964412045.1). Classification (GTDB taxonomy): domain Bacteria; phylum Desulfobacterota; class DSM-4660; order Desulfatiglandales; family B25-G16; genus B25-G16. The sequence continues at coordinate 2,067 of CAYPNL010000287.1, read as the reverse complement.
ATTTCTTGATGCCGCCATAGTAGTGGGTTTTCATAAAGGCCAGATCAATATCCTCGTAGAGTGGATTTTGCTTGAGATCAAGGCGGGGGGAATCGAGGTGGCTGACGATTAGATTGATGCCCTCTTCGATCGGCCTTTTTCCTGATAGGCAGAGGGCAACGGATTTTCCTTGAAAGGACCTCAGCATCCGTATAGGTTTCCCGGAACTTGGGTCTAAAGAAAACCTGCTTTTCTCGGCAATCTCCTCAATACGGGCAACCGCCTCCCGTTCCGTCTTTGCGCTGTTCAAGAAGTCCCTGTAGTGCTGATCGAACTCCCATACATCGCCTTTCTCCTTTTCATCCATCACATCCCAAACGAGCCTTCGCTTTGCGAGTAATTTCTCGCTCATCTTTTCAATGTCCTGCTTTTTCATAACGGCCTCCATCGCTTACTATCTGTTGCTGAGCTTCACGATCTTTTTCTTGTTGTTACCTACCCCACTTCTGATGAAAATTCAACAGGCTTTCGTTCAGCTCTGAAGCATGAACATCCTCAGAGAGGTGTCACGGCAGCCTGGGGCCGCGATTTTCCTTTCTTGCGCCATCCCCAAATATAAAATCGGGCGGTGAGTCCCTTTTTCCGTCACTTTTTTCAAAGAGATATGGAGCGAAGGCGCACTACTGCCGCGCTAACCTCTGGTTATTGCTTTTTTGCCCTGCCGCCTAGCATCGGTTTCGGTGACGGCTCAGAGCATTACCGCAAAAAAGTCGGGGTTATGGGATCCGGGCCTTACAGGGTTACGACTAACCAGGCCCTGTTCTGCTTTGACGAAGATACCCATCGGATGAGGCTGCTTGAGGTCGTACCTGGTAAAACTGCAGGTGATATCCAGGAACAGGTAAGCTTCGAGCTCTTGATTTTACCGGATTTAAAGGAGATGAAAGAACCAAGTGCAAAAGATTTAAGACTCTTGCGAAAGGAAGGTGGACCGGTTGGGTCTTTTTTAAAGCGGAAACCGAGTGAAGTGGATATAAGGATAATTCAGATACGGGGAGAGATAATCTACACGGGGGATGAGCTATGGAATGAAGAGACGTTGTGCTCACTTAATCAAGCTCATGGATTGTAAAAGAGGTCGAGGATTTTCCATGTATTTCTGCTAATAAACCATCCAGAATCTGCCTTTCTAAAATCGAAATTGAATATACCTTTCTCCCAATAATCTTGAGAAATGCTATAAATCATAAAAGGAACGTTTAATTGTGCACTGTTCCCTTGAACATTTATTGTGTTGGGTGTAAATAATTTTAGTTTAAAGCTGTACAGTTTCCATGCGGCAATCTTGTCAACGAGAATATCGAGATATTCTTCTTTAGTAACCGTATGCTCAGAACTGTCATCTTTCATTCTTGTCTTAATTATTGCTCCTGGTAAATATACTGCAAGAATTCTTTTGGAATCGTATAAATTGTAGGCTTCTTGATAATCAAGCGTCAGCTTCACAATTTTTTCTTCATCCAAATTTCTTGCTTGGTAATCCTTTAAGGTTAGTTCAGCAGCAGAGGTGCCTCCATAAACAAGGACCCACAATATCATTAATACTGTTAATTTTTTCATGAATATTTCGGTAGAGTTCTAAACAAGAGACCTAAGCAAAAACCCAATTTGCGATATGATAAAAAATTCATCTCATATTCCGAATTTCCTTGTATTCTAATAAATTTTATTAAGGATGTCAAATATCAAGCGTAAAAATCAATAAAAACCTTAATCGGCTATTCACTTGACTAAGGTTACCACTATATGTTGTATCCTTTCGGTTTACGCCCTCTGGCGTGCTGAACGATCTGAGTTTGTGGTACCGGATCGATTTGGACAGCGCTTTCCAAAAGGCGCATAAAGAGCTTACCTCTATGGGTAGAAGTACGGCGATTGAATCGAAACGTATACTCATCCAAATAATAGGCTAAATGCTCGGGGCTTACCGCACCTTGATGGGTGCCCAGAAGCCACCGTTTTAGGAGAGATGCGACCACATGAGCAAGCTTCAATTCATAGTTGTTGACCACGACATGATGATAGCCC
>CAYPNL010000286.1:0-11274 GCA_964412045.1 uncultured Desulfobacteraceae bacterium | reverse complement strand
CTCGGTCAGCAAGGCTGCCATGAACTGCACGGGATTGTGGGCCTTGAGAAAAGCGGTCTGATAGGCTATCATGGCGTAAGCCACGGAATGGGATTTGTTAAACCCATAGCCTCCGAATTTCTCTATGAGTTCATAAACGCTACGCGCCTTGGCGGGATCTATTTTATTCTTGTTCGTGCCCTCAAAAAATCGTTCCCTCAGTCGTTCCATCTCTTCAGGCTGCTTTTTGCTGATAGCCTTCCGTAATATGTCCGCCTCTGCAAGTGTATAGTTGGCAAGGAGCTGGGCGATGCGCATAACCTGCTCCTGATATACGATGACGCCATATGTCTCAGTCAGAATCTCCTCCAGTTGGGGGATAGGGAATAGCATCTTGATCTCACCATGCTTTCTCCTGATAAAATCATCGACCATCTTGCTGCCCAGAGGACCTGGACGATAAAGGGCAACCGATGCAACGAGATCCTCAAAGACACCCGGCTTCAGATTCCTCAAGAGTTCCTTCATGCCAGTGCTTTCCAGCTGGAACACCCCTGTGGTTTTTCCCTCACTGATAAGTTTGAAGGTTTCCTTGTCATCCATGGGAATCTCATCCAGGTTCACAACCTCGTCAGTCGTCTCCTTGATGAGATCCACGGTATGCTGGATAACCGTCAAGGTCTTAAGCCCTAGGAAATCGAACTTGATAAGCCCGAGCTGTGCTACCTGATCCATGGTGTACTGGGTCATAACTTCTCCGTTAGGACCCTTAAACAATGGCAGATACTCAACCAAAGGCCTGTCTGATATGACAATACCCGAGGCATGGGTAGAGGCGTGCCTGGACAGGCCCTCTAGGGACCTGCTTATCCGTAAGAGCCTCCTCTCATCATCCGTTCCCTCCTCAAGGGCCTTGAGCTGCGGTTCGGAATCAATGGCCTCGTCCAAGGTAATATTAATCCCCTCTGGAATGAGTTTCGCAATTCTATCTGCCTCTGCATAGGACATGTTAAGGGAGCGTCCCACATCTCTGATAACGGCCCGGGCCTTCATGGTGCCAAAGGTTATTATCTGTGAAACATTCTCCCTCCCGTACTTTTCGCTCACATAATCGATAACCTTGTCCCTGTTCTTGATGCAGAAGTCTATATCAATGTCGGGCATGCTGATCCTGCCCGGGTTGAGGAACCGCTCAAAGAGGAGCCCATATCTGATTGGATCGATATCAGTAATCTTGAGCGCGTAGGCGGTCAAAGAGCCGGCAGCGGATCCCCTACCTGGACCGACCGGAATGCCTGATTTCCTCGCATAATCGATAAAATCCGCGACAATGAGGAAATAGCCGGCAAACCCCATCTCCCTTATGATTTCCAATTCATACGCCAATCGCTCTTCGTATTGCCCTTTCAACTCGCCTGTCATGGGCCCCTCAAGGGACTCCTTCCGGGCCAATCTCTTATCCAGGCCTTTCCTGGCCTCTTGCTCCAACGTTTCTTCAAGGCTTAGATCGCCCGAGACCGTGAACACGGGGTACTTATACTGACCGAACTGCATCTCATAGTGACATCTCTTGGCGATTTCGATTGTATTATCAAGGGCTTCCGGGAATTCTGCCAAATCGCTTGCCATTTCAGCGGGTGATTTGAAATAGAACTCTTCGGTTGAGAATCGGAGCCTGTTGGGATCATCCACGTTCTTGCCCGTCTGGATGCATAAGAGGATATCGTGGGCTTCTGCATCCTCTCTGTTGAGGTAGTGACAATCGTTGGTAGCAACCATGGGCAGAGAAAGTTCCTGGGCAAGTTCTTTCAGGGCCTTGTTCACCGCAAGCTGATCTGGAATCTTATTGGCCATCACCTCCAAATAGAACCGATCCCTGTCGAATATAGATGCAAGCTCACGGGCGCATCTCTTGGCTTCTTTTTCTCGTCCGCTCATCAGATGGTAGGGTACATGACCCTTAAGACAAGCGGAGAGGGCTATCAAACCTTCATTGTATTGCCTCAGGAGCTCCATATCGATCCTGGGGTGATAGTAAAAACCTTCAAGGTTGGCTAATGTTACAAGCCTGCTCAGATTTCGGTATCCCGCTTCATCCATGACGAGGAGCACGAGGTGGTAGGCATTCGGCTGGCCGTCCGCTGCGGGTGCCTTATCCTTCCTGCTGCCAGGTGCCACATATGCCTCACATCCGATAATGGGTTTGATCCCAGCCTTTATAGCCTGCGAATAAAACTCCACGGCTCCGAACATATTACCGTGGTCAGTGATCGCAACTGATTCCATGCCGAACTCAGAGGCTTTTTTTAGCATCCTATCCACCCTGATTGCCCCATCGAGCAGGCTGAATTCCGTATGAACATGGAGGTGAACGAATGGAGGGCTATCTGCTTTTACCGGCTCCTTTGTGGACATATATGTTTGACGATCGTTCATAAATTGGATAGATTAAAGTTATTATTCAGGCATAAAGGCTGAAGCTGGATAGACTGAAGGGAGAAACATGTGCGACCCCACCCCCTCGGAAGGAGGGGGTGATGCCTCGACAGGTTGTTTTGTCATGAATGATGATTGTTGCCCTTCGTTCTTCGTCTATACACCTGAGTAGTTATCCATGATATCATAAGAAAATCACCGGAGAGCTTCAAGCTTTTTTAGGCAAAATAGTTTTTCATGGCAAAAATCCTCACGCTGGCAATAAGAAAGGACAAGGTGGAAGGGGTTTCTGTTCTCATTATATCCTATGACTCTGTGCTCAGGGGCACATTGGCCAGGATGCTGAGTTCCAAGGGTTATAGAATCGTGAACCGTTCCGTCGGTTATCATGGAATACGCACCTTTAAAAAGGAGAAGGGTAAGTTCGATATTGTGGTGATTGATAGTGAGCTTCCCGATATGAGCGGCTTGGGTGTAGCAAAGAAAATCAAACAGATCAATCGCATCACGCCAACCATGCTTTTGAGAGGAAGTGAAAAGGGGGTTGAGGAAAAGGAGTTGAGGGATCCGGGTGTGGACCTCACGATACGGAAACCCCTTTTCCTTGATAACATCTATGAGCTGATAGAGAATATCGTAGCTTCTGCTCATAAGTAACTGTAACCTTCTGTTGAGAAGCTCACTGTTCAGTTCAGTGTTTCTTCCAGGGTCACCTCTCAAGCGAAGCGTTATATGCAAAGCAGGAAAAGGTAATGGATCTTAGAACAGCCCCATTGGCAACGAGGATGAGGCCGGAGAGCTTTGAAGAGGTCGTTGGGCAGAATCATGTCCTCGGTCCATCAAGCGCACTGAGAAGGTCGCTGGAGACAGGAAACCTTTTTTCCGTTCTATTTTGGGGTCCTCCAGGTTCGGGAAAAACGACCATAGCACGGCTTATCTCGCATTACAGCAAGTGCCGTTTCGAATCCTTCTCAGCGGTATTGTCCGGCGTCAAAGAATTACGGGATATCATTGATGGAGCAAAAAAATATTCTAGCTTCGATAAGAAATCGACAATACTCTTTGTCGATGAAATCCACCGCTTCAATAAGGCCCAGCAGGATGCCTTTCTCCCCCATGTCGAGAGCGGCCTGATAATCCTTATTGGGGCCACTACACAGAATCCCTCATTCGAGATTATCCCGCCTTTGCTCTCACGGACAAGGGTTCTGATACTCAAACCGTTAGAGCACGAAGATATGGCCGTAATCCTCAACAGGGCCCTTAAAGATAGCAGCAGAGGGCTCGGAGAGCTGAATGTCGAGCTCGAGCAGGATGCCCTGCGTTACATTCTAGAGATTTCCCATGGAGATGCACGCACTGCCCTCAATAATCTTGAATCTGTTGTATATTTTGTCAAGCCGGACAAGGATAACAAGAGAATTGTAACCCTTAATGACGTTTCAAAGGCCTTACAAAGGAAGCTGCTGCCCTATGATAAGGACGGGGAAGAACACTATAACCTAATATCCGCCCTTCACAAAAGCATGCGGGGTGGAGATCCGGATGCATCCCTTTATTGGCTTTACAGGATGCTTGAAGCAGGAGAAGATCCTCTTTTCATAGGAAGGAGGCTCATTCGTTTTGCCTCCGAGGATATCGGCATGGCCGACCCTCATGCACTTGGGGTTGCGCTCACCTCCTATCGGTCATGGGAAAAGGTTGGACCGCCCGAGGCAAAGCTGGCACTTGCCCAGGCAGTGGTGTATCTGGCTACCGCGCCGAAGAGCAACTCCCTCTATGTAGCGGAGAAATCTATACTGAGGGCGATCGAGGAAAAAGGCCCCCTGCCGGTGCCCCTCCATCTTAGAAATGCGCCTACAAGGCTGATGGAAGAGTTGGGTTATGCAAAGGGTTATAAATACCCCCACGATTACCCCCAGGCCCGAGTAAAGCAGGAATACCTTCCCTCAAAGATAATGGGAAAAACCTTCTATCACCCTCATGACAGGGGGTTCGAGAAGGAGATTATCAAGAGGATGAGAGAGCAAAAACCTGAAACTTGACAGAGTCGTAAAAAGTCCTAATCCCTTCACTCCGACGAAAGCCGGAGTCTAGAACTTCTTGAATTTACTGGATTCCGGATCAAGTCCGGAATGACAAAGCAAAGGAAAGCCTACTTTTTACGAGTTCATCAAACGTGAAACTGGAAACGTGAAACTGGATAAAACAGCATTCTGTATCACAAAACAAGTATCAGGTTTCCAGTTTCGATAATCTTGATCTTTTTATCTGTACTGCGAGCGCAAGCTAAATCTGAAATTTAAGAACCAAAATGCTATATCATGCCTGAGCCGGTCTATATCCGTTTATACAATCAAGGTCAGCTTGAAGAAAAGGTGGTGCAAGCCATTCAATTGCTCGAGGAGTGCCGTCTCTGCCCACGGCAGTGCGGGGTGGATCGGCTCCATGATGAGAAGGGGCTTTGCCGTACCGGCAGGAGGGCAATCGTTGCGAGCTTTCATGCGCATCACGGCGAGGAGTCGCCATTGGTCGGCAGATTCGGCTCAGGCACTATCTTTTTTAGCTATTGCAGTCTGCTCTGCAATTTTTGCCAGAATTATGAGATAAGCCACTTGGGTAAAGGAGCAGAGGTTGACGAGAAGGAACTCGCTGGAATGATGCTGGAGTTGCAGCAGGGGGGCTGTCATAACATAAACCTGGTGACCCCTACCCATGTGGTACCCCAGATATTGGAGGCATTGCTGCTGGCCGTCGAGAATGGACTATCTATACCCCTGGTTTACAATAGCAGCGGTTATGATAGGGTGCCGACCCTTCAGTTGTTGAGAGGGATCGTGGATATGTATATGCCTGATTTTAAGTTCTGGGATGAACAGTGGGCAAAGAGGTATTGTAATGCGCCTGATTACCGAGAAGCAGCTTCCCAGGCTCTCAAGGAAATGCATTCCCAGGTTGGCGATCTCGTCGTGGACAGCAACGGCATAGCAGAGAAAGGGTTGCTCGTGAGGCATCTGGTGATGCCCCATGGGGTTTCAGGAACAAAGGAGCTTATGGGGTTTCTCGCCAAAGAGATATCGCCCTATACCTACGTGAACGTGATGTATCAGTATAGACCGTGCGGTACGGCGTATCAGGATGAATATATTAATCGCAGTATCTCCGGAAAGGAATATTCAGAGGCCCTTCAATGGGCTCTGGATGCGGGTCTGAATCGATTGGACCAGAAGCAAGACCTTGGCGTGCTGTTCCGGATATAATGTTCGCTTTGACAAAGCAATATGGGCATAAAGAAGATTATCAACATTTACATCTTTAAGGAGATGGTTCCTCACTTTGCCACGAGCCTGGTTGTATTCACCTTCCTCGTGCTGGCAGGCAAAATCTTGAAGCTTACCGAATGGATGGTCAATCATGGCACACAACTGGAGCATGTCCTTCTCATCACCCTGTATACGCTCCCATCGGTCTTCTTTTTTACCTTTCCCATGGCTGCCCTCTTGGCCTCGCTGATCGCCTTCTCGAGGCTGAATGAAGACAACGAGATAACCGCCCTCAAATCATCAGGGGTGAGCCTGTATCAGATAATGCCTTCGGTAACGGGATTTTCAGTCATTATCTACCTCTTGGCCTCCTTTATCTCTCTTTATCTCTTCCCTGCAAGTAACTATGCCATGGCAAAGGTACTCTTTGATGTGGCCAGATCGAGCGCAAGCGTTGGGATAAAACAGGGTATATTCAATGATACGGTCCCCAACATGGTTCTGTACGCCAACCAGATATCTGCCCACGATCAGACGATGAAAGGGTTATTTATCTTTGACGAGAGAGATCCGGCATTTCCCAATACTATTATAGCCCAGCAAGGAAGGATGCATTCAGACTCAGAGCAGATGTCCCTCAATCTCCGACTCGAGGGTGGGACCATGTATATGGTAAACAAAGACCTTGATTCATCCAGGACCCTTCGCTTCACAACCTATGACCTGAAATTAGGGCTATCAGATATCATGAGGAAGTTCTCCTCAAGGAAGAAGGATAATGAGGAGATGTCGTTGTCTGAGCTGAGGGAACGCATTGGGCAATTTGAAAAGGGTACAATCGTTTACAACAAATTGCTCAAGGAGGTGCACAAAAGGTTTTCTGTTCCTTTTACCTGTTTGATCTTTGGCCTTATTGGGCTGCCTCTGGGTTTGATGATGGGCGCGAAGAGCAGATCCTATGGAGCTGCCTTGAGCATTAGCATCTTTGTATTCTATTATATACTGATGACCGCAGCGGATAGCTTTGGAAAAACGGGCAATCTGCATCCCGCTCTGGCGGCATGGACGCCCAACCTGATTTTAGGAGCCGTCATGATTGTACTTATATGGCGGGCCGCACGGCATTGAATCACGATACAAAACAAATTCTTTGAGTGGGGGATTCCTCAACTGTGCGATCTCCATAGGTCATTGCGAGTGAAACGAAGCAATCTCGCTTTTTATTTTGAGATTGCCGCGCACCCTCCGGGTGCTCGCAATGACAGGGCAACAAAGTCTTTCTACGGAAAATCGCTCAATGCGGCAGATTGTAATCAACAGAGAGATTAATCTCTAGCAGGCTGTGCGGGTTCCGTTCATAAAGACAACTCGTGGCTCTCATCCAGTGCTTAACTGCCCACAGGCCGCTGAGATATCGCCTCCCTTGCTGTGCCTGATCGTTGCGGTGAGCTGTTTCCCGAGGAGTTCTCGTTGAAATTCCAGAACCCTTTCTTCATCAGGGGCTTGAAAGGGGCTTCCGATGTAATGATTGAATGGAATCAGGTTTATCTTTGCCCTGATATTGGTAAGAAGCCGTGCTAGTCTTCGAGCATCGTCGGGACGATCATTCATATCCTTTATCAGGATGTACTCAAAGGTTATTCTCCTTCCCTTATGCAGGGGATAGATGCGTAACGCCTCAATCAGTTCTGCAAGCGGGTATTTTTTGTTGATCGGCATGAGCAGGCTTCTGGTGGCATCGTCCGCTGCATTCAGGGAAACAGCGATGTTAATGGGGAGTTCCCGGCCGAGTCTTTCTATACCAGGTACAAGGCCACAGGTAGATATGGTAACCCTGCGGTGAGAAAAGTTGAGCGCCTCTTGTGAGAGGATATTGCGAACGGCCTTTTTCACTGCCTCGAAATTGGCCAGTGGCTCGCCCATGCCCATGAACACGATATTCGTGAGTTTCTCGGGTTCATCCATGAATTTCTTGATCTGGATGATCTGGTTTACTATCTCCGAGCTCTTCAGGTTCCGGATCAACCCTTGCTTTGCGGTAAGGCAAAAAGCGCATCCCATTGCACAGCCAACCTGAGATGATATGCAGGCCGTGTAATGCCCCCTTTCGGGTATAAGAACGGATTCGATCCTGTGCTCATCCTCGAGCTCAAAGAGATATTTCTTTGTCCCATCGCGTGAGGCCTGGGCCTTGATAACCTTCAATGGGCTTATATCGCACCGAGAGGCAAGGAAGCTTCTCAGCTCCTTTGAAAGATTGGTCATTTCCTGGAATGATTCGACCTGACGGCCGAATATCCATTTCCTGATCTGCTCGGCCCGATACGGCTCGATCCCGCATTTCTCTATCCAGTCATCCGTTTCTTCCAGGTCCAGATCCTTAAGATCCACCTTCTTCATAATGAACCGTCTTTATGCGCCTGTTCCTGCGGAACTCACAACCTCATGGTTCGCAGTTTCGCGAGTTCCCATACATAATCGTAGAGGTGAAGGCCCTTGCTGGCGGCTATGATCTCGCCATCATCCACGCCTATGTTCTCTGCCATGTATTCCTTGAGGAGCTGAATAGCTCCTAAATTTGCGGGGAATCCATTCCACAGATCCCATGAACGAAAATAGGTGATAAAGTGGAGTGCATTGTCCTTGATCCTCGTATCAATACCCCGGAGACAGGGGGGATCTTGTGAGTATATAGTCCGTGGATCGCCCACCGTCATATAAGCCTGGTTCGTGCCATGGCCATCTTCCCGGTACATGCGTATCACTTCATTGATCTGGGGCTCAAGATACTCACCGTAGGTATACTCTTCACCTTCCTTTTTTGCCGAGGTCATAAGGTAGGGCAGGTACTGATCAAGATAATCGGCAGCAACCGGGTTCGGTATCCCCAGAGAAGGAGGGATATCGGGTAAAAGAGGCCGTGTGCCTGGAAACTTGATGTGTAGGGTCACGTAATCGAACTCAAGCCTCTGCTGACCCTCAAAGCTTCCCCTGTCTATGGTGTACGTTCTTCCCTCATCAAGTATCTGGTAGACACATTGAAACCAGGCATCGGGCAAATCCCTTGCCTTTATAAATACGAGTTCCATAAACCGTTACCCCCTTATTGCAACGATTATCGTAGAGAGCATTCGAGAGACCCTCTCCCAAACGATCTCGAACATGGTTGAAGGTATGGATTTGGCGAGTTGTGATTCCAGAAACCTATCGCGCTGCATCGGATCATCCGGCAGGTGGCAGTAAAATGCCCTTACCTTGCCTTTGCTACTTAACTCCCTCATTTCCAGCAGAAAATCTTCCTGCTCTTTCATCAATCTCTGCTGAAGCGTTGGATTATGATAGGTCACAGAGGGGGTGAGGTACAAAAAGATAATCTGGCTTTCCTTGTTGGCCCCAAATTTTAGTATTGCCTCTAATGGAAACCGGTAGCGCGTTCCGCACCCGCTGTCGTCATTGACGAGATCGGAAAAAATTATTACCCTTTCGCCGATCCTTTCCCTAAGTATCTTCTCGAGAAAGCAAAACAGGGGAGTCGTCAGTGGCTTTTTGTCATCTTCATCCGATCTTCCTGCAATGGATATCCCTTTAATCTTTCTCTCAACCTGCAGCCCAAAAGAATGGGCGTCTTTTGGCGAGTGGGTTGAGACTACCTCGGCAATGGCATCCATGCCGCAACCCTGAAGCCCGAAAACGGAGACATTATAAAAGACCTTAGCCTCGCCGATGAATTGCCTTAGCCGTGAGATGAGGCCTCGATTGAATGCAGCGAGCGCCTCTGTTTTGACGGTTTGTGATACGTCGATACCGATAAAGAACCGATTGGGTCGAGCCTGTCTGACTTGTCTAATTTCGGTGGCAAAATCCTTTTTGAAGAAATACAGGGAGACAATTGCCATGAGAAGTACAACGAGCAAGAAGCAGCATAGTTCGCGGAACCTCGTGTGAGAGGAAGATCTCTTTTTGTAAGATCTAGATGGTGCCATAGAAGTGGATATAACTCATTAAGACAATTGAGATAGCAAAGAACAATTACGGGATAGAGAAGCCTATGTCAAGGAATTTAGCGAACGATCCGGCGCAGCCTTTTTGTGTGAGAACTCAACTGCTGCCGGCTTCAGCCGGCAGTGTAACGGGCCGACACGGCTTCATTCACCACTGGGTTAGCGTTGCCCGGATGATCCGTTGCGGGTTCTTATCCTTCATATTTCCTAAACACGAGGCTCGCGTTGATGCCTCCGAAGCCGAATGAGTTCGAGAGGGCAAATTGCACCTCCTTATGCCGGGCCTTGTGGGGGACATAGTCCAAATCGCACTTGGGGTCAACCTCATCCAGATTAATGGTAGGAGGTATGATGCCCTCCTGTAAGGTCTTTGCAGTAAAGATCCCTTCCACGACGCCCGCAGCTCCCCACATATGACCTATCATGGATTTGTTCGCACTAATCATGACCTCATGAACCCTTGTGCCGAAAAGTTTTTTTACTGCAAGGGTTTCCGTTTCATCGTTTGCGACCGTAGAGGTGCCATGGGCATTGATATAGCCTATCTCATGCATGGTAATTCCGGCCTCTTCAATGGCAAGCTCCATGCACTTGGCTGCTGCTTCACCGCTCGGGAGCGGCGCCACTGCATGAAAGGCATCACAGGTTGATCCGTACCCAAGGATTTCAGCATAGATCTTGGCGCCCCTTGCTTTCGCGTGATCGAACTCCTCCAAGACAAGGGCTCCAGAGCCCTCGCTCGTGACGAATCCGTTTCTCCTCTTCTCAAAAGGCCTGCTCGCCTTATGGGGTTGATCGTTCCAGGCAGTGGCTATGGCACCGAGGTTATCCAGACTTGCCATCAAGGTGGGGCTGATGCCAGCATCAGCCCCACCAACCAGCATTACCTCTGCCTCGCCATAAATAATTGCCCTGAACCCCAGGCCTATGGCGTTCGTTCCGGCTGAGCAGGCCTCTTGAAGAAAGTGGTGGGTTCCTCGGGCCCTGCACATAGCAGCCATCTCACCGGCAGCGGTATTTGCGGAAAGGTTGATCACCAGGTAGGGGGTTACGTTCTTTATGCGTCCCTTGATAATGAGCTCATGGTTTGTCTCAAAGGTCTTGCACGATCCAATGGCCGTGGCACCAATAACGCCGGTCCTGTATTGCTCATCCGGACTGACCTTTAGCTTGCTGTCCTCCAAGGCCATCTTCGCGGCAGCTAGGAGGAAGTGGACAAATCGATCAGTCCTTTTCGCCTTCTTAGGGCTTAGGAATTCCTCAGCGTTAAACCCATGTACTTCTCCTGCCACCTGACACTTCAGGGAAGACGCATCGAACTGGGTAATTCTCTTTATCCCGGACTCCCCAGCGCATAATTTCTTCCAGCTTTCTTCAAAACCCACAGCCAAGGGGGTCACAGCCCCCATACCGGTAATAACTACCCGCCTTTTCACTTCCTGTCTCCACATACTTAATCTGCCCGTATCCCCATCTCCTCTTCCTTCTTGGCGATCTCCATGCGCGTCTTGATCACGGTGTCCGGTATCAGGCTGATGGAGTCGATGCCGCACTCCACCAGGAAGGTGGCGAACTCAGGGAAGTCGCTGGGCGCC
>CAYPNL010000285.1:0-8696 GCA_964412045.1 uncultured Desulfobacteraceae bacterium | reverse complement strand
GGAGGCGAGCCGTTCCGCCTCTATGTGATCGGTGAGATCAAAGGTGATGGGCGTGATGGTGATCCTGTCCTCCGGTATGGCCGGGATGTTCACATTCAGGGCTGTTCCCCGGCTGAGGCCATGTTTATCTCTAAAGGCGATTATCCTCCTTGAGAAACGCGCAGCGAACCCGAAATCCGAAACAATGTTTACACCCAAATGGCCAGTGGCCAAAACATAAATTAAATTGATACAGTGGTCAGAAAAGGATTCTTGTGGCAAAATGAGGAGGGCAATGATTGCAAAAAGAGGGATTTTTTACCTACTGGTTTCATTGGGTTGTCTGTGTCTTTTGCAGAGTACGATAGGTGCGGTTTACGCAAAAACGATTTCCGTAAATTCGGCTATGGAGGGCCATGCCCTCCGGGAGGAACACATCGCTGCTATTTCAAGCTCTTCTCGTTTATCTCTTCTCAGAAAGCCACGTCCTCTGGGCGTGGATTCTTTACCCCGCTCGCAGAAGGCCACGGCTTTAGCCGTGGATGAATGCGTAAGGAGGACTGGGGCGAGCGGGATGTTTTGACATTCCGAGCCTGACTTGATTCTGACTATCTATATCTATCTCTGGGGCTGGCCTGATTTAGAAGCGTCCAACCTTTTTTTTGCACGGAATTATAAAAATAGGAAAAGGGCTATTCCGAAGGATCTTTTCAGCAACGCTTCCAAAAAAAACATGTTCTATTCCCGTCCTCCCATGTGTACCAATAACAATAAGATCTACCTTTTCCTTCTGTGCAAATCGTAATATTTCATCAGCTTCTCTGCCTGATTTCGTGATGGTTTCAAATCTAACGCCAGCCTCTATTTGTTGTATATAATGTTTCCGAAAGCTATCATCCAGATACTCTTCTATGCTTTTTTGTATCCTTTCTAAGTCCTCTCGGGATAGATAAGCGTCTGCATACGCCTGGTTGGGATTTTGAGGTATTACATGTAACATATAGAGAAGGCCGTCGTCCCTTTTTGCAATGCCATAGGCAAAGTCAAAGGCATAATCCGAGTTTTCAGAGAAATCGGTACAGAAAAGGATCTTTTTGTATTGTGGATATTCTCTCATCGTGGTTCTCCTTTTTTTTCCTCCCTGTCATCTGTTGTTGAATTATTGTAACGTTTTTTATTACGGTAGCTCTTTTATCACGAAGCCTACCATATCTCCGCGCTCCTCCTCAGATCGAGCCATCTCCTCTTCTCCTTTGATAGCGGCCCGATCTGCTCGTCATCGATTACGAGCTTTCGGTTGGTGTTCATGGGATTACTCCTTTCTCTAATCTCAAAGGATAAGCTCGTATGCCCAGCGGCATGAGATTGACGGTCAAATCACTTCTATCATTAAACCTTCAGCCCACATAGGTCACGGTGAATCCTGCTGCGGTGAGCTCTTTGACGATGGGGCCGGTATCCTCGGTCTGTATCCTCAAGATGATCATGTAGTCGTCTTCCTTGGGCCTCATGAAGGTCATCAGGCTCAACAGCACGGCCTTCTTGTCATCGAGAATGGCCATGATGCGCTGCATGTTGCCGAACTGCTTGGTCACTTTCAGGTCGATCCGCTTGCCCTTGACCCGTACTCCCAAGACCTTGGTCATCACCCGCACGATATCCGACTCGGTGATAATGCCTACCAACCTGCCGTTATCTACCACGGGAAAAGAGCCGTAGCCCATATCCTGTCCCAGCTGGAGTGCCTCCTCGGCCGGCATATCAGGCGATACGGTGTGGGGATCTCTGGCCATGATTTGCTTGACGGTCATCTTGGCCAGGAGATAATGAAGCTCGTGGATGGTCAGGTCGGTGGCTGGAGAGGGAGCTGCCTCCAGCAACATGCGCAGGGTCACCAAGCCTATCAGCCTGCCTTTTCTCATCACCGGGAGCCTTCTGATCTTATGGGCCTCCATGATCTTCCTGGCGTCGTGGAGTGATGTATCCTCATCAATGGCCACGACGTTGGTACTCATAAAATCCTTTACTCTCATGATTGCCTCCTCAATGATGTGAGCGGCGTGCCGGGTAATTAGAGTGACTATGGGCTTCTCGTATCAATATGGCTTCAAAATGAGAACTATCCCTGTTTTTTTCTAACAGTCTTCAGCCTCCGGCCCGGAAGGGCCTACGCCCCGGAGGGCCTACGGTCTATCTACCTGAAGAGTTACCATATATGTATCATAGCAGTATCTGCTCCAAGGTGCCGTTATTATACTATACTGTATTCAGCTAAAAAGCCATGCACAATCAGGTAGGTCACTCAAAATGAGGCAAACTGCACCCATTTTTGCCTAAGGGCTGTTTTTCATGGTGCGGATTCCCGATTCTTCTTTGAGGTGAAACACCTACCTATATAAAATCGCGGAGCGGAGCGATTTTATCTTGAAAGCCTTGAGGTTATTTTTATATGTTGAAAGGTCTTTTGCTTTCTCATGCAGGATGGATTTCGATACAGGGATGGTATGCTACAAGATTTCAGATCTCTCAAGCCTTACTTTCTACAAAACCGGGCAGCCTTGATCGTAGGGCTCTCCAGCCTTTTGCTGGTAGATGCTCTCCAGCTCTCTATTCCCAGGGTTATCAAGAGCGCGATTGATGCCCTTACTACACGCGAAGCCAATCCACAAGCCCTACTCAGATATGCACTGATCATAGCGGGGATTGCCCTTACCATGGCAGTCTTCCGGTATATCTGGCGATATCTCGTATTCGGTCACTCGAGGAAGGTGGAGGAGGCTTTAAGAAACCGCATCTATCAACATCTCCAGACCCTCTCTATGTCTTTCTACTGGAAGACCAGTACAGGGGATCTCATGGCGAGGGCCGTGAATGATATCGATGCAGTGAGAATGGCGTCAGGCATGGGTCTGGTAGCCCTCACTGACGGCATCGTGCTCGGCTTGGCTACTATCGGATTTATGTTATACATCAACATCCCGTTAACCCTCATCTCCCTGATCCCTACGCCCTTTATCGTCTATTTCTTCCTCATCCTTACCCGAAGGCTGGGCAGGGAATTCAGGCAAGCCCAGCAGACATTTTCAGAGGTAACCGAGTCGGTGAGAGAGGCATTTGCCGGGATCAGGGTAATCAAGGCGTACAATCGAGAAGGCTGGGACTATGCCAGGGCGAAGCAGAAAGGGGATAGGTATAGAGAGAATAACCTGGCT
The DNA here is from genome assembly GCA_964412045.1 of uncultured Desulfobacteraceae bacterium. Taxonomy (GTDB): domain Bacteria; phylum Desulfobacterota; class DSM-4660; order Desulfatiglandales; family B25-G16; genus B25-G16. The sequence goes on along the minus strand of CAYPNL010000285.1, from coordinate 5,505 downwards.
CTGGGAAGAACCCTCGCCCTGTTTTTCCCGGTCATGACCTTATTTACCAATCTCGGGCTTGCAGTAGTCATATGGTTAGGCGGTCGTTTGACCATACTGGGAACGACCACCACGGGAGATTTTGTGGCCTTTATCAGTTACCTGAACCTTCTCGCCTGGCCAATGATGGCGCTCGGTTGGGTTACCAACCTGATCCAGAGGGGCTCTGCTGCTATGAGGAGGATAGATGGGATATTGGAGGAGGTTCCCGAGATTACGGATCGCATAGAGGCTCCCTACAAGGTGCAGATCAAGGGGCAGATCGGGCTATCCCGTTTAACATTCCTTTATCCGGATAGAACAGAGCACGCCCTGCGAGATATCACGCTCACCATAGGGTCAGGTCAGACCGTGGCACTCGTGGGCGGGGTAGGATCGGGAAAGAGCACGCTGCTTCAGGCGATCCCCCGCTTGATTGAAACCGGCAAGGGCATGATCCTGATCGACGGAATTGCCCTGCACGACATAGATCTGGCAACCCTGCGGGGATCGATCGGCTTTGTTACCCAGGAACCCTATGTCTTTTCCGATACCATCATAAACAACGTAACCTTCGGAAGGCGGATTGCCGATCAAGATGCCGTCAATGATGCCCTCCGGATTGCGCGGTTGAGAGAGGAGGTGGAATCGCTTCCCAGGGGAATCCAATCCGTATTGGGCGAGAAGGGGATTACCCTGTCAGGGGGACAGAGACAGAGGCTTACCATCGCGAGGGCAATTGTTGCCGACCCGCCCATCCTTATCTTGGATGACGCCCTGTCCCAGGTGGATACCCGGACCGAGGCCGCCATACTGAAAGGCATTCTCCAGATGAGAAAGGGAAGAACCACTATCATCGTTTCCCACCGGCTCACCACCATAAAGAGAGCGGATTTCATCTATGTGCTCAAGGAAGGCCTGCTCGTTGAAAGCGGGAACCACGATACGCTCCTCAGCACAGGGGGAGAATACGCACGGCTCTATGAAAGGCAGCAACTGAGCGAGGAACTCCAGGGGGTTCGATAGTCATGCACTTCGATTCCGGATACACGGAAGACCGGCACCTCGGAAAGCCTTACAATATTGGGCTGTTGAAAAGACTGTTTCCCTATGCAAAGGTCTATAAGAGACCGATATGCCTTGCCCTTGTTTTCACGCTTGCAATCACGCTCTTCGATCTCACGGTTCCCTATCTTCCCAAGATTGCAATCGACAATTACATCCTCTCTTTCTGGCATCCGGTGAGAGAGGATAGGGCACCTCGTGCGACGGCAGAAGAATTCAGGCGGAAATACGGCCTTCTTATGGATCCCGCCGGGATACTTGCCTTCCATGCGAGTCCGCAAGACGACCCGCCCGGCACCTGCCCGCAATGCACCGCAACGCGAGGCGGGCGGGCCGCGAGGCTTCAGCCGAGGCGGGTGGGGGCAGGCGGATCCGAGTCGGGGTTTATCGCACATGCTCAGCTCAAGCATATCGATCTTGGGGATCTCAGGCGCTACCGAGAAGTTGGGCTTCTTTCCGCAGAGAGGTTTTACCGGATTTCTGAGGACAAGGTTCAGAGAGATCGGCCCTTCGAGGCCGGTCAGGCAATACAGGGGAGGGGACCCTATTGGTACGTTTCAGCCGAGGTAATGCAGGAGCTCAGCTCGGATCAGGTGCTCACGCTGCGGGGGAGGGACCTGAGGGGTGTCATGTCCATAGCCCTGTTGTTGCTGTTTTTGATCGGCGGTTCCATGATATTGAATTACGGGGAATACTTTCTTTTGGAGAAGGCCGGTCAGCATATCATGCAGGACATACGGATGGAGCTCTTCGGGCGGATTCAAGACCAGGGCATTCAGTTTTTTGATCGCAATCCGGTGGGCAGGCTGGTTACCAGGGTGACCAATGACGTGGAAAACCTCAATGAGATGTTCAAGTCGGTGATAGTCACCGTGTTCAAGGATATCTTCCTGCTGGCAGGCATCATTGTGGTCTTGCTCGATCTCAACTGGCGCTTGGCCTTGGTTTCCTTTACGCTTTTGCCCTTTGTATTCTTGATCACGTGGTTTTTCAGCAGCCGGGCAAGGGAGGTGTTCAGGGAAATACGGAGACACATCGCAGCGATCAACGCATTTTTACAGGAGAGGATTTCCGGCATCAGGGTTGTTCAACTCTTTCTTGGGGAGAAGTCACAGCTTGAACGCTTTGAGGACCTTAACCACCAGAATTACCGTGCGAGCATGAGACAGATCAAGATCTTCGCCGTATTTATGCCCTCCATGGAGATGCTTTCAGCGATAGGCATAGGGCTCTTGATATTCTATGGCGGCGGAAAGGTGATCGGAGAGCAGCTCAGTCTTGGTACTCTGGTGGCCTTTGTCGGCTATATCCAGATATTCTTTAAGCCCGTGCGGGATATCTCGGAGAAATACAATGTCATGCAATCTGCCATGGCGAGCATGGAGCGGATATTCGGGCTCATGGACCTGAGGGAGGTGATCCGGGAGCCGGAAGCGCCTCAGCGACCGGAGAAACAAGAAGGCCATGTGGAGTTCAAGGACGTCTCCTTTTCCTATGAAGAGGGTTTCCCCGTCCTGAACGATGTTTCCTTTGAGGTAAGGCCGGGCCAGGTGGTGGCACTCGTGGGTGTAACCGGTTCAGGTAAGACCACGATCCTCAACCTTTTGGAACGATTCTATGAGTTCGAGCGCGGATCGATACTGCTGGACGGGATTGATATCAGGAACCGGGGTGTTCACGAGCTTCGGTTGCAGATAGGGATTGTGATGCAAGAGGCCTTCATTTTTACTGGAAGCATTGAGGAGAACATAACGCTGGGTGATCAGAAGGTGACAAGGCATGCAGTAGAGGAGATCGCGAGGGAGGTTCAGGCGAACCGATTTATAGGCCGTCTTTCAGGGGGGTTCGATCACGAGGTAAGGGAGAGGGGGGAAACGCTCTCAGCCGGTGAACGGCAACTGCTCGCCTTGGGCCGCGCATTGGCCTATAATCCCTCGCTTCTGGTGCTGGATGAGGCCACCTCCAGTGTTGATCCCGAGACGGAGCGACTGATCCAGGCCGCAATCTCCGGGCTTTCACGAAGGCAGACAACGCTCATCGTCGCGCATAGACCGTCGACGATCCTACAGGCGGACAGGATCCTCGTCATGCACCACGGGCAAATTGTTGAGCAGGGCACCCATGAGGAGTTGATGGAGTTAGGAGGCATTTATCTCACCTTAAACCGATTGCAGGAAAAGATGTAACTAGTTTCCTTTAGGTAAACCCCCGGCTTTGCCGGGCGACTCATCAGAGTTTGACATGTACTGGAAAAATGGAAGTTCCTCCTGATGTGAACCGGTCAAAGTCACAAAGGAGGAACTTCCATGAATGATGAATCAAGTTTAAAGCACACAAGATGGGAATGCAAGTACCACATTGTTTGGATCCCCAAGTACAGGAAGAAGTCGTTGTTCGGCCAGCTTCGAACGTACCTTGGGCAGGTATTCAGGGATTTGGCGCGCAGCCGAGAGAGCGAGGAGAAAGGCACTTGTCGTCAGACCATGTGCATATGCTCATATCTATCCCTCCAAAATACTCGGTAGCGCAGGTTACCGGTTATATCAAGGGCAAAAGCGCGATTCATATTGCACGGAATTACATGGGCCAGAAAAGAAATTTTACAGGGCATCAATTCTGGGCCAGAGGGTATTATGTATCGACAGTTGGTCGTGATGAAAAGGCGGTTCGGGAATACATCAAAACGCAAGAAGAAGAGGACCGTCGTTTAGACCAACTCAATTTGTTCACGTAAGATCACGCCACCTTTGAGGTGGCCAATGAATTAACCGCTTTGAGCGGTTCACATATTACAAGCCTCCGGCTTTGCCGGAGGTCGCTGACTCAGAATTCACAATGCACCTTTCCGTAAGCATCTCTCTTGTTGCAAAGCAGGATTCACGTGCTGCTGATCCCTTCCGCTCATGCATTATGACGAGGAACGACGCCACACCTTGAGAGATGGATCGCCGATAATATGGAATATCTCCATATAGTAATCGGCCCAGTCGGGCTCGAGCCTGAAATAGGTATATATCTTGGCCCAACGGAATATGTCTCCCAGCGGAATTGAAAGGGTACCGGTTTCAAGTCCGGGACCATAATACTCAGGATACATAGTTCCTATTAACCCATCAACGAATAGGTCATTTCTACCGGAAAAGCTCAGCCGCGAAGGGGCTATGACGGCAACCGCACCGCCCTCATGGCGTATGAGGGCCTCGCTGAAGTTAATAACGTCCACATAACTCCATTCCACATTGTTTAGCTCGGTAGTGCCGTCGTGATATAAGAAGTAGTCCGTCTCATTGTCGAAATATGCGCTGGAACAGTTGATGCTCAATACCAGCGGATAAACCAGAGGGTAGAGGCCGAGCCCTGAAGAGAGCTCCTCCACCAGAGACACTCCAAACCCAGGGGTGCCCCACCCGTCTATACCCCCATGATCCCGGTGCAGGATCAACAGGTTAAGATAGGACTCAAACACCTGATCCCTCACAAAGGCTCCAGTTGCCTCGGTCCAGTCGTAGGCGGGAATCATCAGCCTGCCCGGCAAATTTCTTCCATCACAAAATTTCTCGGGATTGGTCATGCCTAAGTTTGCCCCATAGTGCCGGCTCACATAATGGCCGCAATCTTGAAAAAAATTGCCCACCTTCTCAGCCGTATCGATAAAAGGCCTGTCAGCCTGGCCGTCCGGGACCCCGATCTTTGCATACCCCTGTATCGGCGATCCTCCATGTGAACGGTCGACGACGATCTCGCTGCCGCTTACACGGCGTATCACCTTCAGCCAAGGGGTTTTCCTTGTTGTACCGCTTTCCGTATACTCGATCTGCATCCACCTGCTCTGCCACGACTTTGCAAGATCAACGTTTCCGATTTCATTCCACAAATCAGCACCCCCGGTTACCCTGTCCAGGGACCAGGTAACCTGCCCGGATATGCTTGCTCTCACACTCGGGTCATCCTGGAACTGGCCGAGCGTCGCTATAGAGGGCATAAATGTATCGAAAGGATTGTTCGTCTCGTGAGATATGATCTTGGCCACGATGTTTTCTGCCTGTTCGATCTCATCAACGGCCAATCTTCCTACGGCGATATCCGGCAGGATATTGCCTCCCAGATCTGCATAGTAGTGATCTGTCCCCACCTTGAGTACGCGCTTTGTGGGTGTAGTAACTGCCAAGCTTTCATTTCTGCTCAGATCATACTCGACAGGGATGTGCTCTGCATCACCGAGGAGGATGAGATAGCCCAGACTGGGGAGGTAGACATTGATATCTACAGGCACCGAACCTTCATTCGGCATCCAGTCGGCAATCCCTTCGAGGTTTTGCGTCCGGAACCACAGATCAAAGGAGGAGATTCCGCTCAGGGCATCTTCCCAGGGAAACTCAAAGAGTATTCTGTTTGTCGATTTCCTTGGAACACCGCTTGCTT
>CAYPNL010000284.1:0-3774 GCA_964412045.1 uncultured Desulfobacteraceae bacterium | reverse complement strand
CAATCCTTATAAGCCTCCTGGATCCAGGCCGGGTTGTCGTGAATCTGGCCATGGCTGGGCGCGATCATCCGGATGTCATACCCCTTGAGCTTTTCGATATTCTTTTCTATCACGTTCCGAAAGGGCATCATGATCTCGGCAAAGTACCGTTTTGCTGCCTCGTACACACGGCCCTGTTCGGTCACGTAAAGATCCGAGGTCGCGATATGGGAGCCGTAAAAATCGCAACTGAAGAGGATTTGATCCTCTTTGAGATAGGTCACCATGGTCTCAGGCCAGTGCACCCAGGGCGTGTGGATGAACTTCAGGGTCTTATCTCCGAGGGACAGCTCCTTGCCGTCTTCCACGGTGATAAAGGCATCTTCCGGGATCTTCAGCAGATCGACGAGCATGGGCTTTGCCTTGGGGGTTGCAACCACCTTTGCCTCCGGGAACCGCTCCAGCACCCGGGGTATGCTCCCGGAATGGTCCTGTTCCGCATGGTGAGAGACGAGAAAGTCAATCTTTGAAACCCCATCAAGCTGCCCCATCAGTTCCTCTACCTTGGGCGGATCAACCGTGTCCAGCAATGCCGTCTTCTCGCTCCCTTCAATCAGGTAGACATTGTAGCTCGTTCCGTCCGGGAGCGGGATGAGAGAATCGAAAAGGCGCCGGTCCCAATCAACGGCCCCCAGCCAGGAAATACGGTCCTTAATTTTTCGTTTTTGCATGGTCATCTCCTTTCGTGCTCATAGTAAGCGTTGAGAGTTATTGCGTGTCTTCTGTTCTGCCTTGAGGCATTACGTTTACCTCCGGATTCTTCTCTCCATACTTCTCCAAGAGTACCTCCATTACCTCGTTGCGGGACTTCCCCTTGCTTTCGAGGGTCTTGATGAGCTGGTATGCCCCAAAAACAGGAGACGGGCCGATCTCTGAAGCAAAGTTGCCCACGCCGCCGTTCCAGACAAACAAGGAAAAAAGTTCATCCAGCTCTGCAACACTGACACCCAGCGCATAGGCCTTTACCAGTTCCCGGGTCGCCTGCCTGAACCTGCCTGCGCCGACCCCATTGGCCAGAGACAAGAGCAGTTTGGCCTTGAGATCGATAGCAGGATTCTCTTTTCCCCAGATCAGGCTCCAAAATTGGACCACGGTGCCGGTCAGGGCATTGTCGATCTTCTTGAAATTCAGCATGGCAGTCGGTTTCAGGGGCATATCCCCCGTATCCTTGAACGTGGCTTCTCGCTTCTCGATCCGGAAAAAATACGCCCGATATTCTGTATCTGAAATCCTCTCCGTAGAATGCTCAAAACCAAGATCCGCCATGGCCGAATAGAGGGGAATCGGCTCAAAGCTCTGAATCACGCACACGCCGTCACCGACCTCAATCTGCCCTGCCCTCCTCAGAAGACCCGGCAAAAAATTGCCGGTCACCTCCCGGACATCGATCCGATCAAACCGCTCTTTCTTGTTCTCCCAATCCTTTATCATCTGCTATCTCCCTGTTGAAAAGGTCCCTTAACGCAGTTACAAATAGGCATCCCTCAGTTCTTCAGCCATTCGCTTGACAGCAGCAAAAGCACGCTCCACGGTCCGTTCCTTGTCCGGGTTGATCAGGCAGCACGTCGCCGGCGAGAGCATGCTCCGGCTTATCAATTGCTCCCGATCGATGCCCTTGGACCACAAGGCCTTCCAGATCTCTTCGAGACGGCCGATCAAGGAAGGTATTTCTTCCTGCTCAAATGGCTCGAAACCCGTAGGCACAATACCCCAGATAATGACACCTCCCCGGTCGAGGAATTTTCCAATAGAAGCAGTATAGCATGAGAATACCTCCCCATTGGTGTAAACATCAAGAGAGAGCACATCCAGATCCAGGTTGAGCAGGAAATCCCAATCCGGGTTCCCGCATAAATGAACCCCTCGAGGCTGGTCTACCTGGGCGAAAAATTGATCAAGGGCGCCCTTGGCATGAACATCGCTGTATCCCGACATGGCGGAAAACAGGAATTGAAGCCCCGGTTCATCGACAAACATAAAGGCATGCGGGTTGCGCTTTTTAAGCTGGGCTAATTGTACGTTCACGCGTTTGGCCATAAAATCGATCATGAACTCTGCCGAACCGTATCGTCAAAGAGGATTGGACGGTCATCCTGGTCCAACACATAGAACCCGAAGCTGATGGGACCTTCGAGTTGGCCCCGAATGGCGGGCCTGTCAGCCAGGTCCAGCTCCAGAAAACGATGGTACACCGCGGAATAGGTCGTGCTGATCTCAAAGAACGATGGGTCCTCGAATCGCAGCAGCGTCTCTTCAAGTTCCTCAAGGAATTTATCCATGGAGAAGCGCAGGCTCCGTTTTTCTATATCCAGTATAATCCCTGGAAAGTGTTCGGCTGCCTGAACATACATATCTTCATAATAGCTGTAGTGCGGCAATTGAGGCCAAAAAGGCACGTCCAGAGATTGCGCCATCTCGAGGGCGCGTGTCACATCAATATGGGGCATTACCCCCATGGCAGTCGTCAGGAGGTTCCCGGGAATCCTTGTGTCCATAGAAGCCCTTCTATGCTATGGAATTTTCACAAGCTTGTAAAAAGTCGAGAATTACTGTTTTTCGTCATTCCGGCAGATCCCGGATCAAGTCCGGGAGGAATCCAGTATTTTCAAAAAGTTACAAGAAACCTGGACCCCGTTTTTCAACGGGGTGACGACTTTTTACGAAACCATCAATTTTAAAAAAAGGATCAAAGAGGTATCTACGCCGTCTCCAGAAAATTATTCGGTGTCAGTGTAGCTAACGATTGTTTTTGCGTCTTTGCTCAGGCGCAAACAAGATGATCGGGGATGAGAATCCCGATGGACTCGAAACAGTCGTCGCTGTGCTTCCGGTGATGAGGTGCTGCTGATCAGCCGCTTTCGGTCAAGCTCTCCAGGACCCGGGCGTCCACAACAACAATCCGTTCCCTGCCTGACTTGATCCATCCCTTTTTCTCCCAGTTGCTGATTGTGCGGCTCACCGTATATAAGGTAGTGCCTGAATAATCGGCCAGATCCTGGCGGCTGAGAGGAAAATCTATCAGAATCCCGTCATCGGTTTTCCGGCCGGATTGTTTCATAATGCGCAAAAGGGCCCGGGCGATGCGCTGTTCCACACGTTCCGCCCTCAGTTCCAGATAACGGCTCTGGATATCGTCAATCCTCTCAACGACTGCGTGCAGGAGATTGATCGCAAGGGACGGGTAGGCGGACATGAGGTGCAGTATGGTTTCCCTGTTCCAGCCGACCACATCCGTGGGACCGACGGCTGCCGCCGTAACAGGGTAGTTCTTTCCGCTGAAAACAGCGACGGCTGCCGTGATCTCTCCCGGGTTGATATACCTGATGATGACCTCTTTGCCCTCCTCGTGCACCTTGGTGAGTTTGAGTCGTCCCTTTCGGACGAAATAGCATCGAAGGGCCCGGCGCCCTTCGCGAAAGAGGGTTGCTCCCGATGCTACAAGACGGTGTTGACCTGCGTTAACGATACCGGCTTGTTTCTCCTTTGCAATCCCTGAAAACAAATCGGATTGAGAATAGACATCTAAATCATAGAGGTAATCACTCATATCGACATCTCGAATTTGATCTCCAGCCGCACCTGTCTGCCACGCCGGCGGCTCAAGCAGGGATCAGGTTCAGACATTAGTCAATAAATTCATCATCATTCCAGTCTTCGCCCGTGACTGCCTCTGCCATATTCAGAGCTTCGTATGCAGCCTCGACGATGTCCTCATCATCCGAATCGATAAGATCG
>CAYPNL010000283.1:0-2627 GCA_964412045.1 uncultured Desulfobacteraceae bacterium | reverse complement strand
GCTCTGGGCCCTGGCAGCCTCCAAGGCCTCGCTGATGGAGACGATCCCGACCTGCTGCTTGTCTACCGAGATCAACCTGACTGTCTTGGCCGTGATTTTCTCGTTAACCCTTACGGACAGCCGTTTGCTAATAGTTACCTCCTGTGTTCTGATTCATGCCTGATGCGGGTGATGAGCTCCTCCGGCAACATCGGAGCAAGATTGCTTCCATCCCTTAGCCGAACAGTTGCCACATGACCTTCAACCTCCTTATCACCGATAACCAGCATATAGGGTATCTTCCTCGTTTGTGCCTCTCTCACCTTGAAACCAAGTTTTTCATTCCGAAAGTCACACTCCGTCCTGATGTCTGCGTTTGACAGGCCCTCGTAAAGCTCCCTCCCATACGGGATATGCCGATCGGTGATGGTGAGAATGATTGCCTGCACCGGCGCCAGCCAGACCGGAAAGGCCCCTGCATAGTGTTCGATGAGGATTCCGAAGAAGCGCTCCAGGGAACCGAGGATGGCCCGATGGACCATGTAAGGCCGGTGTTCGAGTCCATCACTGCCCATAAAGGTCATATCAAAGCGCTCGGGCAGGTTAAAGTCGAACTGGATGGTGGTGCACTGCCAGGCTCGGCCCAAGGCATCCTTGATCTTTACGTCAATCTTGGGCCCGTAAAAGACCGCCTCACCCTCTTCGCGCTCATAGGACAGTTCCCTGCGCTCTAAGGCCTTCACCAGAGATCCCTCGGCCATCTCCCACGTGTCATCGCCGCCGATGTACTTCTCCTTCCGCTTCGGATCACGGACGGATAGCATTATCTCGTAGTCATGAAAGCCGAAAGAGCGAAGGAGATGGAGGGTCAGATCCAGACAGCTCAGCACCTCGTCCTCAATCTGGTCGGGACGACAGAAAATGTGTGCGTCATCCTGGGTAAAGCCTCGAACCCTCAGAAGGCCGTGCATAACGCCGGAGCGCTCATAACGGTAAACCGTACCTAGCTCCGCCCAGCGGAGGGGCAAGTCTCGGTAGCTTCTGATTCGGCTGCGGTATATCATGATGTGGAATGGGCAGTTCATCGGCTTGATGAAAAACTTCTGGCCTTCGATATCTATGGGCGAGTACATATTCTCCTGGTAAAAGTCCAGGTGTCCGCTGGTCTGCCAGAGCTCCGCCTTCCCGATATGAGGCGAGTACACTATTTCATAGCCCGCCTTGTAATGCTCCGTGCGCCAAAAATCCTCGATGATAGTCCGTATCGTCCCCCCTTTTGGGTGCCACAGGATCAGGCCCGATCCCACGTCCTCCTGGATGCTGAACAGATCTAGTTCCCGGCCTAACCTTCGGTGGTCCCTCTTTTTCGCCTCCTCGAGGTTCTTGAGGTGGGCATCAAGGGATTCCTTATCCGCAAAGGCAACACCATAGATCCTGCTCAACATACGGTTTCGCTCATCTCCCCTCCAATACGCCCCTGCCACAGTGGTGAGATGGAATGCCGTTATCTTACCCGTTGAGGGCACATGAGGTCCCCTGCACAGATCGGTGAAATTCCCCTGTTTGTAAAGGCTCACCGTATCCTCTGTAAGCTCTTCAAGCAGCTCAACCTTGTAAGGCTCGCCCTGGGATCTGAAGAACTCGATTGCCTCCTGCCGCGAGATCTCGCTTCTAAGAAAGGGAAGATCCTTGTCTATTATCTCTGCCATCCTCGACTCGATCTCCGGCAGATCCTCTGCCTCAAATGGCCTTTCATGATCAAAGTCATAATAGAAACCGTCCTTGATGGCCGGACCTATAGTTACCTTTACGCTGGGAAAGAGCTCCTTTACTGCCTCGGCCATCACATGGGAAGCGCTATGCCTGAGTATGTGAATGCCCTCAGGGGAATCCATAGAGACAGGTTCCAACTCAGCGGGAGAGTTAATTGTCTCCGAGAGATCCCTGGTCTCGCCGTTCACCTTTATCGCCACAAGACGATCCGTAGTGCCTATTCCCAATGCTTTCAGCGCATCCAAGCCGTTAAGGGCCTGGGAAAAAACCTCCATAGAAGGTGATCCTTTGAGCTGTATCGTTAGCTTTTCTTTCATGGTAGTATCCACCGGTGAAAATAAGGCACCTAAGGAGAATACGACTTAGATGCCCGTTAACCTCAGCATAATAACAATAAGGTTTTATATCATCTTTGACTACCAAATTGCAAGTCTTTATTTTTCGGGCATCCCTGGGCATGCGGTTAACGCGCCTGCGATATTCCTAAATCCCTCAATGCAAAAGCCTGGCATATGCCCTGAAGATCAGGATAGGTCGAATAGGAACAAAAAATGAGTGATTTTTATCGCTTTTCGTATCTCTCGATGCCCTGCTGATAAAGATCATTTCCCCTGGTGTCATTGATGACCATCACCGGAAAATCCTCCACCTCTAACCTCCGGATCGCCTCAGGTCCTAGATCAGGGTATGCAATAATATCGGCCTTCTTGATCCTTTTGGCCAACAGTGCGCCTGCTCCACCCGTGGCCCCGAAATAAACGGCCTTATGCTTCTTTATGGCGTCGATGACCTCATTGGAGCGATTTCCCTTGCCGATCATCCCCTTCAATCCAAGCTCAATCAGTTTAGGGGCGTAAGGATCCATGCGGTAGCTG
>CAYPNL010000282.1:0-2782 GCA_964412045.1 uncultured Desulfobacteraceae bacterium | reverse complement strand
ACCCTTTCCGAGTATGAATCAAAGATCGTTCTCTCCGCGTACGGAATCCCCGTTACCCGCGAAATTCTGGTTGACCGCACCGACGATCTCCTCAGCGCGGTCAATGAGATCGGCTACCCTGTAGTACTGAAGGGATGCGCGCCTGAGATCACCCACAAGACCGAAAAGGACCTCATTCGAACGGATATCAGAAACGACACGGAGGCCCTGGATGCCTTTCAGGGTATCATGGCGGGGATGAATGGCGGCAAGGGCGGCGTACTTGTCCAGGAGATGATCAAGGGGAAACGGGAACTGGTTGTGGGCCTGATCAGGGACCCGCAATTCGGGCCCTGCGTTATGTTCGGCCTGGGGGGGATCTTCACCGAGATCCTCAAGGATGTCTCATTCAGGCTCGCACCCCTTGAGAAACGGGATGCCCTCGAGATGATGCAGGAGATCAAGGCACACAAGATACTCGATGCTGTCAGGGGGATGGAGGCCGTTGACAAGGAGGCGCTCTCTGAGATGCTTATCAACGTCGGCAAGATCGGCATGGAAAACGATGCAGTCAAGGAGATCGATATCAACCCCGTGATCATATCCGGAAATCGCCCCATTTCCGTTGACGCCCTCATCGTGCTCCAAAAAGCGAAATAGATGCTCTACCATATTCCCACGCGGGGAAAGCTCACCATGAGCTTACTGATAAAGAGGGTTTGTCTGAGCCTGACCGTTCCTTGCCGAAGAACGGAAAACTATTGACAAAGGCCGACTAATTGTTTATAGAGAATTCGGTTAGACGGTACCTAACAATGATCATAACAAAAAGAATTATCGGCATTATCGGAGCAACAGGGATAGGTGTGCCATCCTTGTTGCTCCTCCTTTTGATAGGCGCCCTAACACTACCGGGCCTGGTAATGCCATGATTGAGTAACAGTGGCTTTTGCAAAAACCCGTTATCAGGTCCGCCTGATAACGGGTTTTTTTAATTCTCCAACTAAGGAGCGGGTACATGGAAGGACACATACTCATCTACGACACCACCTTGCGAGACGGCACCCAGGGGGAGCAGGTCAATTTTTCAGCTGAGGAAAAGCTGCGTATAGCCCGGCGATTGGCGGAGCTCGGTGTGCACTACATAGAGGGTGGATGGCCCGGCTCGAATCCAAGGGATATGCGCTTTTTCCAGATGTCTAAGGATCTCCGGCTCGGCGACACGCGGTTGACCGCTTTCGGCAGCACCAAAAAACCGGGTATAGCACCGGAGCATGATCCCAACCTCACTGCCCTCCTTGAGGCCGGAACGCACACGCTGACCATATTCGGAAAGAGCTGGGACATCCACGTTACCGAGATCTTGGGCATCTCTCTCGAAGAAAACCTGGGGATGATCGCAGAGTCCATCACATATCTTACATCAAGAGAGAAGGAGGTTATATTTGATGCCGAGCACTTTTTTGACGGCTATAAGGCCAATCCCGCCTACAGCTTAGAGACGATCGGGGCAGCCATCTTTGGAGGCGCTGATATGATTGTGCTCTGCGACACCAATGGGGGCTCGCTGGTGAGCGAGGTAACAATGATCGTTGCAGAGGTCAGAAAATCCTTTCCCGGCGCTTGCCTCGGGATCCACACTCACAATGACGGAGGACTCGCCGTGGCGAATACGCTCGCCGCTGTTGAGGCCGGAGCTGCCATGGTGCAGGGAACGATAAACGGTTACGGCGAGCGCTGCGGCAATGCTGACCTCACATCCGTGATCCCGAATCTCCTCTTTAAAATGGGCAAAAAATGTATCGATTCCTCAAAGCTCATGCTCCTCACCGAGGTCTCCAGGTATGTGAGCGATGTGGCGAATATTCCGCCCCTGAATGAAAGGCCCTTTGTCGGGCGCAGCGCCTTTGCCCATAAGGGCGGCGTGCACGTAAGCGCGATTGCCAAAAAACCGCCCGCCTACGAGCACATCGAACCGGAAATGGTGGGGAATCAACGGCGGGTACTCGTGTCCGATCTCTCAGGGAAAAGCAATATTGATTACAAGGCCAATGAGATGGGCATTTCTTTGGGCGGCAAAGGATACGGCAGCAGGGAGATCGTCAAAGAGATAAAACGATTGGAAGATCTGGGCTACCAGTTCGACGCAGCCGAGGGCTCGCTTGAACTACTCATGAAAAAGACTACCGGTCAATTCGAAGAACCCTTTTCCCTGCTCTCCCTGAGGGTGATCAACGAGAAAGACAGGGATGGCCAGATCAGCTCACAGGCAACGATCAAGATATCGGTCGGTAATGAGGAAGAGATCACGGCAGCAGAGGGAAACGGGCCTGTGAATGCGATCGACAATGCCCTTCGAAAGGCCCTGCGCAAATTCTATCCCACTGTCAGTGAGATGAGATTAGTCGACTTCAAGGTGAGGGTATTAGAGGGCAGCGCCGGAACGGCGGCAAAGGTGAGGGTCTTGATTGAATCACGAGACGGCAAGGACATCTGGAATACGGTCGGCGTCTCCGAAAATATCATCGAGGCGAGTTGGCAGGCATTGGTAGACAGCATCTATTTCAAACTGAGCAAGGACCTTTCTAAAGGGCAACCGCCAGATATCAGGTGAGCAAGCAATGCCTATGATGTATTTAAAAGAGGTGGAAAAAGCCGCAGGGACCAGGATTAAAAGAGCCCTGCGGCTGGCGCTCTTTCCATGTTCGTTGTCAGAATTCCAACCCCTCTTCTCTGAAAAACGACACAACGAAATGAAAGGAGTATTCCCATGACAGATAAGATCATTATCCTCGACACCACC
>CAYPNL010000281.1:0-9832 GCA_964412045.1 uncultured Desulfobacteraceae bacterium | reverse complement strand
TGCAACTCCAGTGCTCTGATCATTTTTTTCCATACTTCTGTCATGACATGCCTTCTTTGAGATTGAATGTTATGCGGAGGCATTTTATGGGTTTGCTCGAATGAGGAAAAGGCAAAAGAAGAAAAAGGGGTTGTCCGAGAAGGGTTCAGACTGCCGCGGAGCGGCTTAGTTCATGTCTGACTTGCCAGAGCCTACGTTTCTGATCTATTCTGATAAGGATGAGGTCAGCGCATTCTTAAATTTTGATATCAAATGAATAACCGAGATTGAAAATCCTTTGAAATGGCCCTTAGCGCTAGCAGGTTTGCCTCTGTGAGCTTTTCCTTTTACTACTCCGCCCGTTCCATGAGACATCGGACCGACCAAGGGGTAAGAAATGATCATCAGCGCCAGCGGCCGAACACAGACTGGAGATCTTTACCTGTGCTGATTGAACTCTGAGCGAAACATAGTAAAATCATTGTGCTTTAAGGCCTTATCTGATAAAAACAATAGCTATGAATGGTCCCTCAGCGATGGATGCCGTTGCCGTAACCAAGCCAGAGGAGCTAACGCTTCTCTATGAGATCACCAAGGCCCTCAGCGAAAGCCTTGACCTGAGGAGGTCTCTATACAGGGTTCTTGAGATCCTCTCTACCTCTATGGGCATGGTGCGGGGTACGGTCACCATCCTGAATCCCCTCAGAAACGAGATCGGGATCGAGGTGGCGCACGGCATGTCCAGGGTTGCCATGGAGAGGGGAAAATACCGGGTCGGCGAAGGAGTGACCGGAAGGGTAATCCAGACCGGAGAGGCCTTTGTCGTACCGAAGATCAGCCAAGAGCCACTGTTTCTGGACCGAACAGCGACCAGAAGAATCCTCAGAGATCAGGAGCTCTCCTATATCTGTGTCCCTGTGAAAAAGGGGGATCAGGTCGTAGGGACCTTGAGCGTTGATAGGCCCTATGACGAGGACTATTCCCTGAAAGAGGGGGAGAGGCTCCTCTCCATTGTCGCAACGATGATTGCCCAGCATGTTATCAACCTCGAGAGCCTTCAGCTTGAAAGCGAGAAGCTGAGAGAAGAAAACCGAAGGTTAAGGGACGAGCTTTCCCTGAAATATAGAATTACCACCATCATCGGCAACAGCAATAAGATGCGGGAGGTCTTCCAGATGATCTCCCAAGTCTGTCGGAGCAATGCCACAGTATTGATTCGGGGTGAGAGCGGCACCGGAAAGGAGCTGGCCGCTAATGCCATCCATTACAACAGCCAACGGGCGCAACAGCCTTTTGTGAAGGTGAACTGCGCAGCGCTGCCCGCAACCCTGATCGAAAGCGAGCTTTTCGGGCATGAAAAAGGCGCCTTTACAGGGGCGATCCGCCAAAAGATGGGGAAATTTGAACTTGCCAACAAGGGCACGATCTTTCTGGATGAGATAGGCTCTCTTGACATGGACCTTCAGGTGAAGCTCCTCAGGGTGCTTCAAGAAAAAGAGTTTGAGCGGGTGGGCGGACACCATACCATCAAGCTAGATATCAGGATTATAGCTGCAACCAGCAAGACCCTTGAATCTGCCTTAGATGAGGGGACATTCAGAAGCGACCTCTATTATCGGCTGAATGTCTTTCCCATCTATATGCCCCCGTTGAGGGAGCGGAAAACCGACATATTGCTCTTGGCCGACCACTTCTTGGAAAAGTATTCAAAAGAAAATTCAAAGGACATCAGGCGCTTGTCCACCCCAGCGATCGACATGCTCATGCAGTACCACCGGCCCGGCAACGTGCGCGAGCTCGAGAACTGCATTGAGCGGGCAGTGCTCCTGTGCGATGAGCATGTGATCCATGGCTATCACCTGCCTCCAACCCTCCAGACCGGTGAAGAGTCTGACACGGTTCCTGCTCTATCCCTGGAGGAAGCCGTGGCAAACCTCGAAAGAGAGATGATTATCGACGCCCTGAAAAATACCCATGGCAATATGTCAAAGGCAGCCCAGATGCTGAACATAACTGAGCGGAAGTTTACCTATAAGGCAAAACGATACGGCATAGGTTACCGGGCCTACCGTTAAGCCTGAGCTTTTCTTTACTTTCATACCTTTTTGTCTCTCTATTACGCTATTCCTACAGAAATGTAATCTATAGAGAGCGTCGCTTTTTTCTCTCAAAAATTTTCTTAAAAATATCAATAGGTTGGACGTTTTCCCATGCTTGGCACTCGCTTTGCTTATAGTCAGGTCTATAGGTTGACGGGACAAAACAGCTTCATCGAATGAATTCGGCTCGACGGCCAGGAAAGACTGTAGATTAAATATCGAATACCGAACCGCAGAATTACGAAGTTATGCCTTCGAGATTCGATATTCCTTGTTCAGCATTCTGCGGTTTTCCCTGCCCTTCGGGCATACTGAAGTCTTCGCCTACCCGCCTGCCAGCGCATGAAGCGCAGCTGATGGCGGGCAGGAAGGCGAGGGTTTTTCATGCTCCCCGAGTGGGACAATAAACGGGAGGTGCACTATGGATTCAGGCGATACGGTTTGGGTGTTGGCTTCAGCAGCCATGGTCTTTCTCATGACGCCCGGCGTAGCCCTTTTTTACGGAGGCATGGCAAGAAGGAAAAATATCCTCTCCATCCTGATGCAGTGCTTTATTGTCATGTGCCTGATCGGCGTGCAGTGGGTGATATATGGGTACTCCATAGCCTTCGGGCCTGATATAGGACACGGGATCATCGGCAGCCTTGATTGGGCCGGCCTCAAGAGCATAGGGTTAGGGCCGCATCCTGACTACGGGAGCACGATTCCGCACCCGGCTTTCATGATATTCCAGGCTATGTTCGCCGTTCTTACGCCTGCCCTCATTGTGGGCGCCGTTGCTGAAAGAATCAGGTTCTCTGCCTTTACCGTTTTTATGCTGCTCTGGGCTACCTTTGTCTATGACCCGATCGCTCACTGGGTCTGGGCAACAGGAGGGTGGCTCAAGAAATTAGGCGCCCTTGACTTTGCCGGCGGGATCGTTGTCCACGTGAGTTCCGGCATCTCCGCACTTGTTATGGCAGTCCTTATCGGAAAGAGGCTGAGTTTCGATAAACAGGCCTTCGCGCCTCACAACTTGCCGATCACTGTGTTGGGCGGCGGCCTGCTGTGGTTTGGCTGGTTCGGCTTTAATGCAGGAAGTGCATTAGCGGCCGGAGGCATTGCCGCAAATGCATTCATGACCACAAATATCTCGGCTGCTGCTGCCGGCCTTACCTGGGCTCTCATCGAGTGGCAGCAGCAGGGCGCTCCGACGGTACTGGGAATCGTGACGGGCGCAGTAGCCGGGCTCGTCTCCATAACCCCGGCCTGTGGCTTTGTGGGCCCCTTATCCGCAATAGCAATCGGCATCCTGGGGGGCATTCTCTCGTACCTGGCGGTTACGGCGCTCAAGCCGAAGGTTGGCTATGACGATTCCCTTGATGTGTTCGGCGTTCATGGAATCGGGGGAATGTGGGGAACCCTCGCAACAGGGCTCTTCGCACAAGAGGCTATCAATGAAACAGGGTCGAACGGACTCTTCTTTGGAAACGCCGCCTTGTTCCTGATTCAGGGGCTATATCTCCTGGTCTGCCTTGCTTATGCGGCAGCAATGACTTGGCTGCTCTTCGTCCTAGTCGATGCCTTGTTCGGGATGCGGGTTACCAGAGAGGATGAAATGGTCGGCCTTGATCTCGCCCAACACCATGAAGCTGCCTATACAGTCTTGGAATAGGAGGGCGGACATGAAATACATCATCGCAATTATCCAACCCCATCGTGTTGAAGAGGTAAAGAAGTCCTTAGAGGAAGCGGACGTCCCTCTCATGACTGTTTCCAACGTCCTGGGACGGGGGAGGCAGATGGGCTTCACAGAGGTTTACAGGGGGGCAAAGGAGGTCGGCAGTCTCCTCAAGAAGGTCAAGATTGAGGTGGCCTGCAACGAGGATTTCGTGGAGCCGGTTATTGAGGCCATCATCAAGGGAGCAAGAACCGGAAATATAGGCGACGGAAAGATATTTGTCCTGGATTTGCCGCACTGTATCAGGATCAGGACCATGGAACGAGGGCCAAAGGCCATTGGGTAAGAGAACTTTACCGAGGAGGCAGCATTATGGTAGATTTCTGCATCGGCTTAGCCATCATAGTAATCTTAGTGATTCTTGCCTTTATCAAGCGGATCGACAAAATACCCATCGTTGACAGTGGTGATGGACATGGGACGCCGAGCTGTGGTAAAGGTGTAACTGGATCCGCTGTAGCGATATTTGAGGGGATAAAAATCTCCACCGGCTTGGATATCCCCGAAACCCTCGGGGCGAGAAAGAAGTTTGGTTAACCTAAAAAACCACGAAAGGGGACCTATGCTCTGTAAAACAAAGAATGATGTTCTTAAGATCGTCAAGGAGAGGGATGTCAGCTTTATCCAGTTCTGGTTTACCGATGTGCTCGGCATCCTGAAAAGCTTTGCCGTTACCCCCTCTGAGCTTGAGGAGGGCCTTGAAGAGGGAATGGGTTTTGACGGCTCTTCCATCGAGGGTTTTGCCAGGATCGAGGAGAGCGATATGATCGCCATGCCGGAGCCGGACACCTTTCAATTCCTTCCCTGGAGGCCCCAGGATAGGCCGGTGGCACGGATGTTTTGCGATATCCTTCAGCCGGACGGAACCCACTATGAAGGGGATCCTCGCTATGTGTTGAAGAGGATGGTGAAAAGACTCGCCGAGATGGGATTGAAGGCCTATATGGGACCGGAGCTCGAGTTCTTCTGTCTTGAAAGCCAAAACTCACCAAAACCCCTCGATAAAGGTGGCTATTTCGACAACCGCCCCCTTGATATGGGCAGTGATTTGAGAAGGGATATTATCTTCGCCCTCCAGGATATGGGGATCAGGGTGGAGTACAGCCACCATGAGGTGGCGCCCAGCCAGCACGAGATCGACCTCAGGTATGATGAGGCCTTGGTCATGGCAGACAAGACTATGACATACAGGATCGTAGTAAAAGAGATCGCCAGGAAGATGGGCTCTTACGCCACCTTTATGCCCAAGCCCATCTTTGGTGAGAACGGGAGCGGCATGCACGTCCACCAATCCTTGTTTAGAGGCACCGTCAATGCCTTCTACGATCGGGAGGATGTCTATCATCTTTCATCGATAGGAAAATCCTACATAGCAGGCATCATGAGACACGCCAGGGAGATAACCGCGGTAACCAATCAGTGGGTAAATTCTTACAAGAGGCTGGTCCCCGGCTACGAGGCTCCCGTGTATATTTCCTGGGCAAGGCGCAACCGTTCCGCCATGATCAGGGTGCCCATGTATAAGCCCGGCAAGGAACTGGCAACGAGGATCGAGTTCAGATCCCCTGATCCGGCATGCAACCCCTACCTGGCATTCGCGGTCATGCTCGCCGCCGGTTTAAAGGGCATTGATGAGAATTACCCGCTCCCGGACCCGATCGAGGAGGACATCTACGAGATGGACGAGGCGGCGCGAGAGCGAGCCGGCATTACCTCTCTGCCGGGCAGCCTCTTCGAGGCTCTTCTGGAGGTGGAAAACAGCGAATTGGTCCGCGAGACCCTTGGCGACCATATCTTTAATAAGTTCGTGGCCAATAAAAAAATTGAGTGGGACAGGTACCGGGTTCATGTAAGCCAGTTCGAGATCGATAAATATCTGCCCATACTTTAGGAGAGGCAACAGATGAAAGATCAAGATATAATCGGAATAGGAGATGCGCTTTTCGGCTTTCAGGCAGCCTTGAAGCAAGGGGGATCGAGCCTTCAGGAATACATAGACAAATATTACTATCAAAAGTGGATGGGAGATACCCTGCTGGCTGCCATATCGATACGGGCAAACCTGGTAACTGCCATGCATCAGTTCCTTACCGATGAGGGGCTCTATAACATGGAGAGGGTGCAACTGAGCCCCCTCACAGACCCCCTTGCCCACGATGTAGAGCACGTGCCTTCGATCTCATACAAGGGCCTTCATTATGTTCTGACACATAGCATGATATACGCTAAGTTTCTCGCATGCCACAACCCAAAGGTAAAGGGCGTATTCGTGGACTCTCCCAATATCAGGCTCGAGGTCGAGAGCCCGGACAGGATTCAGCGGGGGAAATACGTCGTCGATTTTAGCCAGATGGATATGGAGGTGAGGAGAAACAGGGGCATCGACCTCGAGGCCTATCTCTCCAAGCAGGATAGGGTGAAGGAACTTCTCCGGGAAGATATGAACCTCGCCAAGGACTTCTTCGAGAGACTCATCATCTCCAGCCTGGAAAGGGTCGTGGAAAGGAACGAGGACGAACTCAAGGAGCTCGGCGTGGCCATAGAGGTCCCCAAGCAGCCGTTCCCCACCTTTGTCTTTGATGAGGTAAAGAAACGGTTTGGACCGAAAGACTACGAAGCGCTGAGCGGAAAGGAAACGCCGGCTCAGTTCTTCTGGATCACCGGCATCCCACGGGAGAACTACGATCTCATCTACCCATACCTGACACCGGAGGGAAAGATAGAGGGTTCAGGAGTGACCTCAGATATGGTTTACAACTATGACATCTGCGCCAAGAGCATTATTCGAGATACCGGTGAGCAGACCGAGGCCCGGGAAGTCCTCTCGGGAGCCATACGGGAGTGGCTCTACGAGCCCATTGTGGAACGTCTGCTTGACAACAAGGTTATCCCGGTAAGGCCCCTCATTTCCGAGGGCAACATCGAGAACATCAACCAGCTCGACGGGTACGGGCCGTTTCTGCTGGCGGCAAGCCTGAAGGACCGGACAGGGAAATCCTCCTTTCCGGACACGTACGGCGGCGGCATAGGCATAGAGCGAACCCTGTATACGCTCCTGCGAGGACCAAAGGTTGAGAAGATAGACGATGTTACCTTCTTTGGAAAGAACCCTGACAGCCACCAGATATATCTCTTTTAATCTCGATTTCCCGGTAATGACGGGAAAAGCACTTGCACATCGCCGCACACGATCAAGGATGCCCTTCCGCCCTCCTCTTCAACCAGGAGGGCCCCGTTTCTATCGATTCCCGTCACCGTGGCCCTTTTCTTCTCTCCTTGGCGATCGAACACAACGTCCCTCCCGATAACCATGGAGTGCCTATTCCATCGATCGCGGATGAAGCCGTCTTCTCCCCTCAGAAGAAGCCCGTAGTCCCTCTCCAGTGCCTCCAGAATGCATGAGAGCAGAGCAACCCTTGAAATCGGATAACCCACCTCGTTCATCAGGCTTGTGGCATTGTCCTGGAGCTCGGGTCTAGTGCGCAGGTCCCAATTCACATTAAGCCCTGTGCCGACCACTACATACTCTATGGCCTTGGTATCCGCCGAAAACTCCGTCAAGATACCCGCCATCTTCTTTCCGTTGCAGTAAATATCGTTGGGCCACTTTATCAAGGCGTTAAGCCCGCTCATCTCACGGATTGCATCCACGAGTGAAGTAGCAACGAGCATGGTAAGAGAGAAAACCCTGTCGAGGGAAAACGGTGGCCGGAATAGCACGGAGAACAGCAGATTTACCCCCGGAGGGGAGTGCCACTGTCTGCCCAGCCTACCCCTGCCCCTGGTCTGCCTCTCGGTAATCACTAGGGCTCCTTCCGCTTCCCCCCTCTTAGCCAGCTCCTTTGCACGGGCATTGGTCGATCCCAGAACAGCAGCATAATATATTGTCCGCGTGAAAAGAGACCGTGGCAGCCTCTCCCTGAGAATCTCGGGCAAGGGGCTATCGCCTTGTTCACGTACGGTTCCTGAAATCATAGCCTATCGAGCAGGATGTTCTTACCCCTCCAGCTCCCCCCTAAGCTGTCGTGTCATGAGCTCCCCGGCCGCATCGCGTGGATCCTTACCCTCATAGATAATACGATACACCTCGGTGGTGATCGGCATGTCAACCCCCACCCTCCGCGCCAGCATGGTAGCAGCTTTAGATGTCTCGATCCCCTCGGCCACCATCTTCATCGAAGAGATAATCTCCTTGATGGGCTTGCCCTCAGCGATCTTGAGGCCTACCATTCGGTTTCTGCTAAGACCCCCTGTGCAGGTAAGCAAGAGGTCCCCAATCCCTGCGAGACCCGAGAAGGTCTGCGGCTCGGCCCCCATGGCAACACCAAGCCTGGCAATCTCTGCCAGTCCTCTGGTAATAAGCGCTGCCCGCGCGTTGAAGCCGAACCCGAGCCCGTCCGATGTGCCCGCTGCTATGGCGATCACGTTCTTGAGCGCACCACCGAGCTCCACCCCTATCACGTCATTGCTGGTATATGGCCTGAAGTACTCGGTTGACAAAAAGGCCTGGAGTTCGGCGGCAAGCTCGGCATTCCTCGAAGCCACGGTGATCGCGGTTGGGTGTCGTTCGCAGACCTCCCGTGCGAAGCTCGGGCCCGATAAACAGGCGAATTCGTCCTCATGCCCTTTTCCTCGCACCGACGCAACCACCTGCGACATGGTCATCAGGGTGGTGTTCTCGATGCCCTTGGTTCCCACCAGAATAGGGGTTGAGTCAGGGAGAACCGGTGCAATCTCGGTGAGGATGGACCTGAAGAACTGAGAGGGAACAGCAATGACGAGAAAATCCTTGTTCCTGCATACCGTTTCAAATGATTGAACGGGATGAATGCCGGGGGAGAGTGTCACTCCGGGCAGAAATTCCTCGTTTACCCCTCTCCTCTCTATCTGGAAGAGCACCTCTTCTTCCCGTACCCATAGATCAACGGCGAACCCCTTGCGGGCCATGTGATGAGCAAGAGCGGTGCCCCAGCCTCCTCCGCCCACAACCCCTATTCTGGCCATCCTTCCACTCCTATGTCTCCAGGTACCTCGCCACGGCAACCACCTTCTCAGGTGCTTCAAGGTTAATCAGCTTCACCCCTTGCGTGTGGCGTCCGATTACAGAGATGCCCGCAACCCTGATTCGTATGATCTTCCCTTCTCCGGAGAGGATCATCAACTCATCGTTCTCCGCTACCTGGTTGGAGCACACTACCGGGCCGTTTCTCTGTGATGTCTTTATAGAGAATATGCCCCTGCCCCCCCTCTTCTGTATTCGATACTCCTTGGTTGCAGTCCTCTTTCCATAGCCATTTTCCGTAATGGTGAGAATGGTTTCACCCTCCTGCAATATTTCCAGGCTCACCACCTGGTCTCCCTGAGCGAGCCGGATGCCCGTGTTCCCGGCAGCCACCCTCCCCATGCTCCTGAGCTCGCTCTCGTGAAACCGTATCGCCTTTCCCTGCCTCGAACTCAAGAAGATATCCTGCTCGCCTTTGGTTACCCTTACCCCAATCAGCTCGTCACCCTCGTTGATCTTTAGCGCGGTAATCCCTGTTGCCCTGGGCCTGCTGTAGTCGGAGAGGGATGTTTTCTTCACAAGCCCCTTTTTGGTCGCCATCACAACGTACTTTCCCTCGCTAAAATCCTTAACGGTCAAGGTTGTGGCTATCTTTTCCGTAGGCTGAAGGTCCAACAGGTTCACAATCGCAGTGCCCTTAGCTGCCCTGCCCGCCTCTGGTATCTCGTGCACCTTTCTCCAGTAAAGGCGCCCCGTGTTCATAAAGAACATGAGATAATCATGGGTGGAGGCAACGAACATGGCTACCACGAAGTCCTCTTCCCTGGTCTTTGTCCCCGCGACACCCTTGCCTCCCCTTCGCTGAGCACGGTAGAGGCTTATAGGGTTCCTCTTGAGGTACCCGGCATGGCTCACCGTGATAACCATATCCTCGTCGACGATCAGGTCCTCAATGTCTATTTCCCGAGTGTCTCTGATAATCTCGGTCCGGCGATCATCGCCGTATTTTCGCTGGACCTCTCTCGTTTCCTC
>CAYPNL010000280.1:0-1808 GCA_964412045.1 uncultured Desulfobacteraceae bacterium | reverse complement strand
TCATTGTCTTCTAGGGACTTTGTCCGTGTGCGCTCGTTTGAAGCGGCCTCCTGAGTTGTCTTTATTGGGGTATGATGGGAAAAAAGACACATCCACGCCCATGCACCAGGCAGTTTCAAAAGGCTAACGTGTTACGAAAAAAGAAATTCCACATCTCGCCCGCTTCTAGACGATAGCGGCCAAAAGGCCGGGCAGCCGACAAACCGACACAGGAGGAAATTCTATGGGCACGAAAGAAGGATTTGGTGATGCCCTGAAGGGAGCGGTAAGGATACTGCCTGGGATCGGCTCTTACCAGGAAAAGGAATCGATCAGGGAGAGCGATAAAAGATTTCGAGAATCCCTCAGTTTGCAGGTATCTGCCTACGTAAAAACCATTGAGAGACTCAAGACCAGCATCTCCCGGGAAGGATCGCTTTCCTTTATCAAAGATCTCGATGACCTTGCCCGAAAGATGGATACGCTCTCCCGGAGGCTTGGGTTTTCCTCGAGGGGATACGCCCCAGTATTCGACTCGGACCGGGTAGACGAGGAAGCCCTCCAACGACTCTTCGACTTTGACAGATCCCTAAAGACGGACATTGACCGGGTTGCCCCGCTGGTAGCGAAGCTATCGGAGAAGGCAGGCGATCTTGATCCGAAACTCCTCAAGGATCTCGATGAGGCCTTCATGGAGATCGAAAAACGGATTGGCGAGCGGGAGCATCTTTTGAAAAGGTAGCATCCAGCAGTCAGTGATCAGGTAAAGGAGGTGCTCATGGTCTTTATGGAAGTGCTGGAATGGTTCGATGAAACCGGCCAAGAAATGGTTCATAAGATACCTGAGAAGGGATCTGCCGACATCAAATTCGGCGCCCAGTTGATTATCAGAGAAAACCAGGCTGCCGTGTTCTTCAGGGACGGCAAGGGGCTCGACCTCTTAGGCCCGGGAAGACACACCCTCTCAACACTCAATCTGCCCATTGTGACAAGGGTCCTGAGCCTGCCCTTTGGCTTTAAGAGCCCATTTCGAGCGGAAGTCTATTTCACTAACCTCAAGAGCTTTGTGAACGTGAAGTGGGGCACGACCGAGCCCGTGGCGTTCAGGGACAACGAGCTGGGCCTGGTAAGGCTACGGGCCTTCGGCGTATATGCTATGAGGATCGTCCAGCCGCTTCTATTCATCAACACCCTGGTAGGCACCCAGGGGGCCTATAACACCGAACAGGTCGGAGATTACCTCAGGGAGATCATCGTCTCTAGGTTTAACGACATGGTCGGCGAGATCATCGACACGATCCTCAACCTCCCGAAATACTACGACGAGTTGGGTGTAGCACTCAAGGCCCGGGTTCAAGAGGATTTCGGGAGATTCGGAATCCTGCTCGAGGATTGTTTCATCAACTCCATCACCCCGCCGGTCGAGGTTCAGAAGATGATCGATGAAAAAAGCGGCATGGGCGCGGTTGGCGATCTTGATAGGTTCATGAAATATAAGGCAGCCAAGGCCATGGGCGATGCAGCCGGCCAGCAGGGCGAAGGCGGCTCCGCCGGTACTGGTATGGGTCTAGGGCTTGGCGCAGGGCTCGGCATGATGATGCCCGGGATCCTTCAGCAATCCATGCAGGCAACGACCCAAGGCCAGGTCCAAAAGATCGAGTGTCCAAAATGCCACTCCCAGATCGATGCCGCCTCCCGATATTGCTCCCAGTGCGGGCATCAGATTATTATCGAGAATACGTGCCCACAGTGCGGCAAGAATGTGCCTGCCAAGGCGACATTCTGTATGTTCTGCGGGGCAAAGCTGGAAAAGATCAAGGCAACATGTC
>CAYPNL010000279.1:0-8696 GCA_964412045.1 uncultured Desulfobacteraceae bacterium | reverse complement strand
CCGCTACGGCGAGGAACTCCAGCTTCATCAATGCCTTATAGGTCTGGCGGCTGTCCGCGTAGGAGAGCATGGGATTTGCACACTGAATATATGCTCCTTTGACCGGGTAGGGATCATGCTCCAGCACTGCCCTTTTAAAGTAAGCCGGAGGAACGGTCATGAGCCTGGGTATAGTATGGCTATAGGCATGGATCATCTCCTTTCTCTTTGAGGGGAGGAGCTCCCCCTTGGCGAAGCTTCCCAACCCTAGAATATCCGGTTCATTGGCCTGGATATTTCCGCCGGGAACGTCCAGATTTCCGCTGATAGCCATGAGGCAGACAAGGGCCCTCGTGGCGTGAAAGGTATTGATGGTATGTTCGATAGGATTGCCCCACTGGATGGCCGCAGGAGGAGAGGTGGCATAGAGCCGTGCAGCTTGGCGAATGAGATCCGGCTCCACCCAAGTAACCTCGGACATACGTTCCGGGGTGTACTGCTTCACGTGATCAGCTAGGGCATCGAAACCATACGTCCAGTTCTCAACAAATTCCCTATCATAAAGCCCTTCCTGTATAATCACGTTCAAGAAAGACAGGGCCAGAGCATGATCCGTTCCTGGCCTCAATTGGAGCCAGTGCCGTGCCTTTTGAGCAAGATCGATCTTTCGCGAATCGATGACGATGAGCTCAGCGCCCTGTTTAATCTGATCCGAGAGGAGGATATTGATTTCCCCCTCCTCGTTTGTGGAGGTGATGTTGCTCGCCCACAGGATTACCACCTTGCTGGGCTGGTGAAAATCGGCAACCGGGTAGAACCCGCAGGTATGAATCCCGGTTATCTCTCTCGGGGCATGGCATACATCCTGAAGGCCGATTATATTAGGAGTACCGAAGACATTACCCAGCCTGATCAACACAAAGTGTTCCATGCCCTTTGGCATCCCCTGCCCAAATGCCACGGCCCTCGCGCCGTATTGTTCCTTTATCTCGTTAAACCTATCCGCCATCTCATTGATAGCCTCCGGCCATGAGATCCTCTGCCATGTTCCCTCGCCTCTGTTGCCGATCCTTTTTAAGGGATATCTGAGCCTATCAGGATGGGTGAGCCGGTCAGGCGATGCCACCCCTTTCGGACAGATGTAGCCTTTATTTAAGTATCCGTTGGGATCTCCCTTCACTCCCACAATGGTATTATCCTTCACGCCGACAAGGAGCGTGCATCCTCCGTGATCCATCCTTGCACAGTGTGTTCGTATCCAACTCACCTCATTGTGCATCTTCTCTCCTCTCTTTCTTGGTATGGATATCCGTACATAAGCTCCTGCCTGCCGCGACGCTTGCGGCGCAGGCAGGGACACAATCTGCAATGCTCTTCTTAAGAACAGGTTACTGAATTCATACTTTCAAAATGGTCTCCAGTAAAGCATAATTTTATCTTACGAATGAAAACAAGTTTTGCGCCATTTTCTCCTTGTGTATTATCCATGCCTATATTAAACACGAAGCTGCTTTCCTGCGGAGATTAAAAAGATCATGGATGAAACAATAGGCCAGAATGACTCGCCTCTCAGATCCCACGTGGGATCACTGCTGCTTATGACGGGGATCTTCTACCTGAATTTCATCTCCAGAATTATCTTTGCCCCCTTGATGCCCACCATCGAGAGGGATCTAGGGATCGGTCATGCAGAGGCAGGTTCCTTCTTTTTCTTGATCTCCATAGGTTATTTTGTCTCGCTCATGGGATCAGGATTTATATCGTCCAGACTGACCCACCGGAAAACTATCATTCTCTCATCCATTGCCCTTGGTACGTCAGTCATCGGTGTGTCTTTCAGCAACAACTTGTGGGGTATCCGTGTTGGATGCATTGTCGTGGGATTATCAGCAGGACTTTACCTTCCCTCAGGGATTAGCGCACTTACTGCCATGGTACGCCCAAAGGACTGGGGCAAGGCCATAGCCATTCATGAACTGGCGCCGAATCTTGGTTTGTTTTCAGCGCCTCTTGTTTCTGAGGCTCTCCTGATCTGGTTCAGCTGGAGGGGCATACTGATATTGCTCGGATCGGTAGCTATTTTTATCGCCTTTGCCTTTGCGCGGCTCGCGAGAGGCGGAGATTTTCAAGGAGAGCCTCCTAAGCCGGCTACTTTCAAAATCTTTTTCCAAGAACCTTCATGCTGGATCATGATCGTCTTCTTCAGCCTGGGAATTGGCGGTCAGTTGGGCATCTATGCCATGCTGCCGCTCTTTCTGGTTTCAGAGAGAGGAATGACCCAGAGCATGGCGAACTACCTAGTGGCGCTTTCCCGGGTGTTGGCCATCGGCGCAATGTTTGTGGCGGGAATAGCAACTGACAGACTCGGACCCAAAGCCGCCCTTGGAGGAGTTTTCATCGTATCAGGCCTGCTCACACTGGCCCTTGGGATCGTGCCTGGGTCATGGGTAATCCTTACCGTATTCTTGCAGCCATTGATAGCGGGGTGCTTTTTCCCACCAGGATTTGCAGCGCTTTCCAGGGTTGGATCGCCCAGCATTCGAAACGTACTGGTGTCTTTCACCATGCCTATCGGTTTTCTTATAGGAGGCGGCGCCATCCCAACGGGTATTGGTATGCTTGGCGACCGGGGTTACTTCGGCTTGGGGATCTCGGTGACGGGCATGCTTCTTATAGGCGGTTTTTTTCTTTTGCCGTATCTCAAATTTCCGGATGGCAAAGAATAGTAAAGGCTACTTCAGGTCGATACCGCAAATAGGCGGGTATCGGATATCGAATGCCTTTCTGGTGGGTCTTCTCCAGGCCATCCACTAACTCAGCCAGGAAGGAGCCCGGGAGGGACATGATCATCTCGTGATCCTGACAGGCTGCCCACACCCGATCCCCATTTCCCGGCAGAACGCCCCTGGGCGTGGTTAGGGCCGTCGGCTCCGGCGGTTATGGTTTTTTATAAGCAGGTACAAGGTTGGCACAACATGGAAAGGCTCGCAGCGATACTTCTAACCGTAGAGTGTTGTTACGTCATACTGCCTCTATGGTAGAGGGCGGCTTTTTGGTGACATTATAGGTGACGCTGACAACCCCGGGAACCTTTAGGGTGATCTGATCCGCCATCTGCTCTAATAGTTCATAGGGGAGCCGGGTAGGGGAGGCTATCTTGGCATCAGTGCTTTCCCAGCAACGGATCTCTATCTGAAGGCCGTAATCCCGCTTTCCATCTCTCATGCCGGTTACCCTGTCCTCATGCAGAATCGCCAGGTATTGAAACGCGCCGCTTCGGGATAACTCCTGCTCCACAATCACTGTAGCGGCCCGAATGATCTCGATCCGTTCAGGAGTCACCTCGCCGATTACCCGCGCAGCCAGTGCCGGTCCTGGGAAGGGAGGACGAACGTAGAGCTCCTCAGGCAATCCCAGGGCCTTGCCAATTACCCTGATAGAGGATTTCCGTAGCCGAAGAAGTGGCTCTATGACCTTGTAGCCATAGTGTTGCTCCGGATCAATGCCAAGCTGCGCCAGGATATTGTGCTGTCTCTTGATGCCGGCAACGGTCTCCTCGATATCGGTATAGTTCGTCCCCTGGAGGAGATGCTTCGAGCCGGTTTGCCTCACTAGGCCGCCAAAGACATCATGGTAGAATGATTGTGTAATGGCCTGCCGTTTTTCCTCCGGATCGGTACGTCCTCTCAATGCGTCAAAGAAGGTTTTTTGGGCATCAATAAGCTCGACATGCACCCCCATATCCTGAAACATCGAAACGATATATTTGGGCTCTCCCTGCCTCATGAGACCAGTATCAATGAAATAGGTCTTTAATCGTTCACCCAATGCCCGATGAGCGATCATGGTCACAACCGAGGAATCCACTCCGCCGGAGAGTGCATTAATAGCAGAACCGTTGCCAACTGCTGAAGATATGTGCTCAATCTGTTCGGCTATGAATCTCTCTGGTTCAAGTTGATCAATGGCAAGCTCGTGCATTTCCATAAACCCTCCTCTTGTTGTGTGCGTGAGGTAAAAAACGACACTGATTGCTCGTGATGCTAAAAAGGCATATTCTATTCTCCTTGCCAGAATGTTCACTTCTTACTGCAAAAGGAAAGCATAAGTAAAGAATTTTTAAAGCACCTTTCATCACTCGCCGTCGCCGGGATGCCTTGGTCGGAATGAGGGGAGAATAGCACCAGGCGAGCGAACCGAAGCTCTGAGAGCGAAGGTAGGTTGACTTCAATGCCGTTCAGCTAGTCGTTATCGAAGACGCTTCATGCAGAAAGCTCGAAAAATTTCACTTTCTCGAAGGATTCAAAGTTCCTTGACCGATAAGCAAGATGCAGATAGAGTGAGGTGTCGAAAAAAGGGATTTTCCGGATACAGGATGGTTATAAGGCAGAGAAGGCGTATCTGGTAGGGGATGAAGGTACCGGATCATTCAGTTGTGTTTAAAGCAAAGAGATGAGTGAAGAGGCGAAAAAACCGCAGCCTGCATCCACGGTGATCCTCATTCGGCAGCAGGGCGCTGAACTTCAGGTCTACCTGCTTAAGAGGAGCCAAGAAAGCAGCTTCTTCCCTGCCACCTATGTATTTCCCGGAGGAGGGGTGGAACCGGAAGATCGGGGTATGAGCAGATGGATACCGCATGTGGATATGGACAAAGAGGAGATTTTCAAACGCCTTGGAGGAGGCATGAGCATTGAAGATACAGTTGCCTTCGGGGTGAGTGCTGTTCGGGAGACCTTTGAAGAGGCAGGGGTCCTGCTTTGGCGGCCCAGTGATCATGGCGCGGAAATGTTTGAAGAGATCCGCACCCGGCGCATGGAGCACGGCCTCCCCGAGGGGTGGTTGAAGGATTTTCTGGTATCCGGAGGCTGTCAATTGGAATTCTCTCGACTCGGTAGATGGGCCCACTGGATAACCCCTGAGGCCATGCCCAGGAGATATGAAGCGCGGTTCTTTGTAGCCTTCATGCCCCAGGGTCAAGAATGTATGCCGGATCTCATAGAGACAACAGATGGTATCTGGATAAGACCTGAGAAGGCCCTCTCAGAAAATCTTAAAGGAGAGATCCCCCTGGGTCCCCCGACCCTGATTACCCTGCACCAACTCATGGATTATGAGGATCTGGATGCCCTCCGAAGGGAAGTCGAAGCCCGTTCATGGGGAGATGCCCTGTTGCCGCGCATGATCAAACTGAGCCGTGGTGCTATAATACTCGAGCCGTGGGATCCGCTGTACACGGAGCACGGAGAGGTCAATGACGGTATCCTGGAGGAGGCAGTGCTTCCACCGGGAGAGCCCTTTTCCAGGATCTGGTACTATGAGGGCATATGGAGGCCTGTGAGGAGCTGAGTTATCCATGACCGAATTTCATTCTCCATCCCGCAGAGAATATCTCCTGAAACAGAGGGAGGCATACGGCCGCCGTATCTTCGGCGTGTTTCCAGCGCAGTATCCCCGCGAACTTCTCTGGACCATGAACATTTTGCCGGTTGAGATCTGGGATCCGCCACTCGATGTAAGCTATGCAGGTGCCCACCTTCAGTCATATATCTGTTCCGTTGTAAGGCTCGGCCTGGAGTTTATTGTTCAGGGGAAAGGAGACATCCTGGATGGATTTCTCTTTCCCCATACCTGCGATTCCATCCAAAACCTATCATCCATCGTCAACGATTACCTGAAACCCGGAAAACCGTGCTCTTTCTTGTACCATCCGAAGTGGCCGTACCGGGAGTCCTCTCATCGTTTTTACATCGAACAGCTCAGGAACCTTGCAGCACAGTTGGGGGATCAGGTTGGATACCTTGATGATATACAATTCAAACAGTACGTCGAGAAGGGCGAGAAGGTGGCCTCTGTTATGAGGGATCTCTACTCATTGCGGGCGAGGGGAGGGCTTAGCGCCTCGAATGTGGACTTCTATCGGACCATACGGCAGGCTGAGTTCCTTCACCCCGATGACCTTATTCCCCTGCTTGAGAAATTTTTGGGGGAGTCCCAAGGAACTCCAAGAAGCGAAACCTCGGTGATACTGAGCGGTGTTCTGCCCAACCCCTCTGAGATTCTTGCCCTCCTGGATGATCTCAAGATCCGGGTTGGCGATGATGACCTGCTTGCCTGCGGCAGACGATATCTCGTGCCCCCAAGCCAGACTCAAGACCCCTTTGAATCATTGGCGGAGCGATATTTCCACATGCCCCCGTGTACCACGAGAAATTCGCCGATCAAGGAACGGCTGGAGCATCTCATCAACAAGGTCGAGGGCAGCAATGCCAAGGGAGTGATCTTTTGGATAGTCAAGTTCTGCGAGCCGGAATTGTTCGACATGCCCCATCTCATCGAGGAATTGAAAAAAAGGGGCTTACCGAGCCTGGTTATTGACGTAGAGCCTAATCAGGCATTAACGGGGCAACTCACCACGCGCATAGAGGCCTTTGTGGAGATGATAGATTAGAGGAGCGTAATGTCGTTACATAAACGCATACGATATCATTTTATGAAGGATCTGGGAGCCCCGGGGATCATAAGGTTTTCGGGCATGGGAAAAAAGAAGCCTCTGAGGAAAAAGAGCTCCTCTCTCGGTCCACCTCTCACGTCCAATAGATCTCTCAAAGAGCTCATGGCAACGCACTACCTGTTATCGCGGTATGCCCAAGGCGCCATGCCCGTTGCATGGGTAACCAGTGGGGCGCCGGTGGAGATATTGAGGCCCTTTGGTTTCTATACCTTCTATCCTGAGAACCACGGAGCCCTTGTCGGCGCCCAGAAGATGGGGCCGGAGCTCTGTGCTGAAGCTGAGGGGCATGGATACCATCAAGATCTCTGTTCCTACGCCCGGATAGATCTGGGTCACTATTTCTCAGGCAAAACACCGGTGGGAAGACTGCCCAAACCCGATTTGCTTTTTGCCTCAAACAATATCTGCCAGACGGTGGTTTACTGGTACAAGGCTTTGGCCGAATACTGGAAGATCCCGCTCATCCTCTTTGATACGCCTTACAATTTCGGGGAGATCAGCGAAATGGATATCCGCTACATGGTCCGTCAATTAGAGGAGATGATACCTCTGCTCGAGCAGATATCAAGGAGGCGCTTTCGCTATAAACGATTCAAAGAGATCATAGGGCTTGCCAAAGAAGCATCGCTGACCTGGGGTGAGGTCTTATCCACGATGAAGGCCCGGCCAAGTCCTATGACTATCTTCGACGCCTTTATCCATCTGGCGCCCATCGTGTCCCTGAGAGGATTACCGGCGGCACTGGAACACTATCGTACGCTGCTTGCTGAGCTCAAGGATAGGGTAGCCCAGGGCGTAGGCGCTATCACGAATGAACGGTGGCGGCTGATGTGGGATAACATCGCGATCTGGTATAAGATACGCGATTACTCAAACCTATTCGCAGAACGGGGCATGAATTTTGTGACCGCAACCTATACCAATGCATGGACCGAGACAATCGAACATCTGGATGAGGATAAGCCCTTCGAGTCTATGGCAAAGGCTTACAGCCTGGTCATCCTCAACAACAACCTCGATCATCGGCTGCTTCTCATGGAGCGCCTGATACAGGAGTTTCAGGTGGATGGCCTGGTGATTCACTCTGCGAGGAGCTGCAAGCCTTACTCTGTGGGCCAGTACGATCTCAAACGGCTGATAACTGAAAGGTTGGAGATACCAACGGTGGTCATCGAGGCAGATATCACGGACTCGAGAGCCTACTCAGAAGAACAGACAATGGTACGGCTTGAGGCCTTCTTCGAGACCTTAGAGGGGTAGGGAGATGAACGACTTCTGCGGCATCGATGTGGGCGCTGTTAGTACAGAGGCGGTGATTATTGATGAAGGAGACGGGATCTTGGGCTACAGTATCGTAGAAACCGGCGCGAACAGTACTGATGCGGCAAACGAGGCCTTTGACAAGGCATTACTGGCTGCGGGCATACATCGTGACGCTGTTAGCTTTATTGGGGCGACCGGATATGGAAGGGTATCCGTCCCCCTGGCCACCAAAACGGTTACCGAGATCTCATGTCACGCCCTTGGGGCAAAGTACCTTTTTCCGGACATCGGCACGGTCATCGATATAGGCGGTCAGGACTCAAAGGTAATCCGTGTCGGTGATTCCGGAAAGGTGCTCGACTTTACCATGAACGATAAGTGCGCGGCAGGTACAGGACGATTCCTGGAGGTGATGGCCTCAAAGCTCCGTGTTTCTCTTGAGGAGATGGGCGAGTTATCCATGCACGCGAAAGCGGAGGCGCACATAAGCAGTGTGTGTACGGTTTTTGCGGAAAGCGAGGTGGTTTCCTTGGTGGCAAAAAATCACCCAAAGGAGGAAATTATCAAAGGACTCAGCCGGGCTATCACCAACCGCGTATCGGGGATGGTGAAGGCGGTCGGCGTATACCGGGACGTGACTATGTCCGGCGGTGTGGCCAAGAACAGGGGTGTGGTTGCCCTTATGGAGGAGAAGCTGGGCAAACCCATCCGCGTATATGCAGAGCCTCAGATCGTCGGTGCTCTGGGCGCGGCGCTTTTCGCCCGGAAACAATCGCGCGCTGTGAGATAGGTCTTCACATACTGCAAGATTTTAGCAGAGGCGGATTTTCGTAGCAATTTAGCGCATGACCCCGACGCTTCCTCTCGGCCATGAGCTCGAGGCCGAATGGCGCTTCAGGGTTATACATGAAAGAAACTGAATGGTTGAGCATGGGTATGTCTT
>CAYPNL010000278.1:0-2021 GCA_964412045.1 uncultured Desulfobacteraceae bacterium | reverse complement strand
TTGACGGGCAAGGCCATATTTTCCCTCCTTATGGAATCGAAGACCTTCCTTATAATGTCCCTCTGCCAAATTATGGAGGGCAATTTTCAGCCGATTTTGCCCCTCAAGTGCCTCATGATTCAGGGGATCTACCGTGAGGGCAAGGTTATAGTTTCTTAAAGCCGCAACCAAATCCTCCTTAGTTTCATACTCCCTTCCCTTCTGAACAAAAACCTCCCCCAATCCCTTCTCCAGAGTTTTAGGGATCTTTTCTGGGGGTTTCTTCTCCGGAGCTTCCACCATCTCCTCAGGGGGTTTTGTTACCAGGGGTGCGCAGCTGATAACCGATACCGCCACTATAAGAGAGATGAAGAACCGTCCTCTCCTCAACATAGTATTACCTTAAGGATAACTCGTGAAAGGTTTCTAGCATGGCAATAAAGGAATGTATGTCCCTCTTCAACACCTGGTCTCTTTTGAGCGCAAGCGGATCAGCGAAAAATGGATTTCCTCCACGCTTCACCGAAAACCCTACCTTGTATCCAGCTTGATCACAAATCCTCAAAACCCTCTGATTATACGTGCCATAGGGAAAAGCCAGGTACGTGGTATCCTGGCCCAGCTTTTTATCAATTATTTGTTTGGAAACAAGGAGTTCTTTTTCGATCCTCGCCACGTATGCCTGATCATCCTCACCTTCCTTTTTCTTTGCAAGGTCACAATGTGATAGAGTATGTGACCCCACTTCAAATCCCTCGCTCTTCATCTCTCTCAGTTGATCCCAGTTGATTGCTATTCTCCCGCCCCCAACGAAATCAGTATAGATGAAAAGCGTTGCACTAAAACCATATCCTTTCAGGATTGGATATGCGATATCATAGGCGGATTTATAGCCATCATCTATGGTGATCACCACTGATCTCTTGGGTACGGCCTGACGGTACTCTAAAAAATCAAGGAGCATTCCCAATGAAATCACCCGATAGCCATTCTCTTTCAAGTATCTCATCTGCTGATCGAAAACGGATATAGGCGTACACAGAGAAGACTCGCAGGTTTCAGCAAAACGATGGTAGACGAGAACCGGCACCGCCTGGTAGCCATCCAGGCTCAGTCCCCCCTTGTTTTCTTGTTTCAAGGGAATAACGATCACCTGATCCTTCTCAAAGGCAATATCTTCATTGGCATCCTCGATCACCCATGCTCTCTTCTCATCACCGAGAAACCTCTTTGCCAATACAGGAAGGTTGTCTCCGTCTTGCAGCACTTTGACAACATAATCCTCCGAGCGAAATACGAGAGGTGTTATGGGTTTTTCCTCTACAATAGCCGGCTCAGGTTTTTTGGAGACAGGCTCAAGAGCTGGTTCGGGTGTTTTTTTGCTGGTATCCAAGGTTGCACATGATGACTGAAGAAGAAACCACGCCGCAATCAGGAAAACAAAAAATATGTCTCCTCCTTTATATCGATGAAGCATCCTGCTTATTATCCCCATATCCGTCTCCTGCTAGCCCCAGGACTTTAAAGATGCCTATCCTCATCTTTCTTCCCTTGACAAGGATCTTTCTCCTTTTTTCTATGTTCAAGCGGCTTTTATCCTTAATTAATTCATAGGTCTGTCCGCTGATCAGAATCTCCCCCGGCTTTGCAAGAGAGGTAAGCCTTGAGGCAACATTGACGTTATCTCCTATAACCGTATATTCCATCCGTTTCTCTGAACCGAGATTTCCCGCTACCATCGCCCCGGAGTTTATGCCTATGCCCACTTGAACGGCCATACCCTGTAGTAGTGTGCCGAGATGAAGGCCGGAAATCTCTGTCTGAATATCCAAGGCAGCCCTTACCGCTGCCTCAGCATGATGCTGATTAGGTATTGGCGCACCAAAGACGACCATCGCCTCATCCCCTACAAACTTGTTTAAGTGCCCGCCATGTTTGATAACGACATCAGTAACACAAGTAAAATAATCATTGAGCAGTTCAACAATGCTCTCTGGGCTTTTATCCTCGGATAGGGTGGTAAAACCCCTTATATCAACAAA
>CAYPNL010000277.1:0-3489 GCA_964412045.1 uncultured Desulfobacteraceae bacterium | reverse complement strand
CCAGCTGAAAGGACTCGAGGATATATTCCTCTGAATCGTGAACGGAGAGGGCCAGCACCTTCACCTCCGGAAATCGTGCCTTGACCTCCTTGATCACCGATGCCCCGCTCATCCTGGGCATGGAGAGGTCAAGCAGTATAAGGTCGGGGCTGCACTGTTCGATGCATCGGATAGCCTCGAGCCCGTCTGCTGCCTCTCCCGCAACCTCGTACTGCTCATCTGAGTTCAAGAGGGAACGCAGTCCATCCCTGAGTATGGTATGGTCCTCCGCTAGGACGATTTTCTTTGTCACATCCATCGAAAAATGCCTTTTATAAGGTTTATGTAGAAAAGAATGACACAAAATTTATCAAAAAATACTACATTTGCCCCATATACCATGGTGCCATATTATTGTAAAGGAAGGACAAACAAAGAAGGATTCTATAAAGCAAGAGGGGTTTATGCACAAGGTATTGATAGTTGAGGATGATGCCATGTTTCGGAAGATGCTCAAGTCCATATTGCTTTCGAGATTTCCCTCAATGGCTGTTAATGAAGCGCCGGAAGGAACCGGGGCCTGGAAGACAATCAGCAGTACTCCCCCTGATCTCATCTTCATGGACATTCGCTTGCCGGGAGAGAGCGGGCTCGTCCTTACCAAGAAAATAAAGGAACGTTATCCCGATATTGCCATCATTATCCTCACCAACCATGACTTGCCGGAGTATAGGGAGGTCGCGCAGCAGATCGGGGCGGAATACTTTTTATCAAAGGGATCAACAAGGCCCGGCGAGATAGTTGAACTTGTGGAATCGCTAACCGGATGAAAGGGCATGCTATTCGATTGGTATGCGGTCAGGAGATACCGTGGCAAAAAAATTCAAGGTTTCAACCCGCACAAACGGAGGAATTCTGTATCTAAAGCTTGGGGGTGATTTCGACGGGATCTCGGCCCACGAACTCATCGACATGTTAAAACAGGAGAGCGTTCGCTATCCGAAGATCTTCATAGATACAGGCAGTATGGGCAATATCCATCCCTTCGGGGTAGATGTGCTCCAGAGTTACTTCGATAAGCTCAAGGGAAGTACTTCGGATTTCGTATTTACCGGAGAGAACGCCGTACGTCTTGCACCAAGCAAGGCCGCGGCCCTGGACATCAGCATCTCAACGGTCCCCCTTGATGCGGGTTCCGAAAAGCAATGAGCAAGAGGCGAGCGCACGAGATCGGTTGTAGACAGATACGGGAAAACAATGATTTCCGATCTCGATTATTGAGAGGGTTGAGCAGCTTTTGGCAAGGGCGCGAAAAATCCTCAAGGAATTAGGCTACACCAATATCCTGATGAAGGTCTTTAACGGCGCCATAGGCTGGAGTAAGCATGCGCCTTTTGAAGCGATTATAGTGACGGCTGGCGCCCCCGGTATTCCGCAGCCGCTCTTCGAACAGCTGGCGGATGGAGGCCGTCTCATCATTCCGGTGGGCGATAGGGTTACCCAGCAACTGATAAAGGTTGTACGAAAGAAGGACGAGTTCTTTAAAGAGGATCTCGGCCTGGTCCGCTTCGTGAACTTGATGGGTACATACGGGTGGGATGGATAGGAGGAGAGATTTCCCCAATCGGATACATCACTTCTTAAGGGAAAATACTATATTCGGCCCATTTATTCGTTGACCGGCTCAGGTAATAGTAAAACTGACAAATAGGAAGCATAATGGTTTTACGAAAGGAGGTATGAAAATGAAAAGATCAATCGTATTGATAGCCTCGGCGATAGCGTTGCTGTTTTGCCTGACGTTTTTTGCTGCTCAATCATTTGCCGGGAAGGAAATAATCAGGATGGTGGGAGAGATCACGGCCATTGATTCCATGCACAAGACCGTGGTGGTTCAGGTTCCCATAGGAAAGACGGCATTTGAGGAACAGCATTTTACCGTAGGCGGCCCCCTCACACCTGACACTGAGTTGATGAAAGGCAGCCGGCCAGCAAAACTGGAGGATTTTAAGGTCGGTGACCGGGTCACGGTGAAATGGAAGCCGATCGAGACAGGACACCTCATCCTCTCTCTTCAGTCAAACCCAAAGAAATAGCTCATCGATAAAGCGAATCCGCTCGACAGTCGAGATGCACTCCGGGAAGGGTGCATAGCCGAAGGAGGTGTTTTGTGCGGACAACTTCTCATTTTCCCTACCTGAGCGCCATCACATGTAGAGCGGATCTGGTGCGGCCTTATGGTATAGTCAAAAAAGCTTCTGCAATGAAAAGAGTTAGCATGGGGATGAAAATAAGTGACATCGTTGATTTTTTCAGGCGATTTTTGGGTTTGAGAAGGCCGAAAAAGACAGGTGAAGGCATTCCGCTAGAAAAGCAGGAAATCCCTGAGGAGCAGAAAACAGTAGAGGGAAAAAAGCACCCACTCCGGAAAAAGGGAAGGCCCAACAGAAAAAGGGAAGAAAAACTAGGAGAAAAGGAAAGGCAAAGAAGGGGAGAACTAGGCGATGTCATTTACAGGGCCATTTCGCCTGTATGATGAATTTTAGCGGTTATTTACCTTCTTTTACCCGTTTCCGGTCTCTGGCCTCTTGGGCCTGTGTGAAAGCGCCTATTCCCAGTACTTCGGGCGACCGTAAATGAAGTCTGACATAGCCGGCTCCCTTATTTTCGTCTGGAACTATCCATCAATAAGCCCGTAACATATCCTGTCGCGGCTGTGCCTGCAGTTTTTTTACGTAGTCCTCTTATGCCCTCTTTTGGGGCAGTGGGGCGATCAGCACAGAGATGCGGGAGATCACTTCTTCTCGGCCTCCTGCCCACATTCCCTTGGTGGACATCGTAACCCCCGCCTCAATAACGGTAGATCGCAGCGATTCCCGTCTTTGACGGCATCCGCTCAGCGGGGACAATGACGACTTGCCCGCCCATCTTCAGGGCCAACGCCCCCAGGTCGTCGAGCACGTCACAAACCTCCGGGTGTGCCAAGTCGTCAAACTCGATGTCGCCGGTCCCAGCATTGATCCGCCCGGGAATCTCTCGGCGGGCTTCGATCAGCAGTGTGTCGACCCGCCCGGCCACGACCGCCTTGGCGACCTGCGCCAGCTCGTCGTCACCAAGCCCCTTGGACCGTGCGTTTCCGAACTCCTCGACCAGTGCGGCCAGGCGCGCCAGGTAGTGAGGCTCGATAAGTTGCCAGGCGCGCTGGCGGAGTTCGTCGATGGACGACAGGGCATCCGGGTGGATATCGATGCTTTCGTCTATCAGGAAGGGGTTGTGGCTGACTTGGTGAAACATATGATGATGCTCTGGCAGGGCCGCTAGGATCAACGGCAGGCCCGATGGCTGAGAGTGGTGCTCCAGGACACCACGGTCGACGGCGCGGAAGAAGCGTTCTGCGTCGATGTCCACCCCGGGCTCTTTCCCTCCGTGGCCGTGGTGCATGGGCGACTGCGCTCCACCGACGCCCCCGTATGAGGCGACGGTCTGGTGCGGCTCGGTCAATTCCTCTCC
>CAYPNL010000276.1:0-8362 GCA_964412045.1 uncultured Desulfobacteraceae bacterium | reverse complement strand
GGGTATGATGGGAAAAAAGACACCTCCATGCCCATTCACCAAGTATTTTCAAAGGGCTAAATTGTTACAATCAAACTAATTAGAATTTCAGGCCTTTCTCCCGTGCAGCATCAGCAAGTGCCTTCACTCTCCCATGATAGAGAAATCCATTCCTGTCAAATACGACCTTCTTAACGCCCTTTCCCAGTCCTTGTTGTGCAATGGCCTCACCGACTAATACCGAGCCTTTGATGTTGCCGCTGATACCTTTGGCCTTAAGACGGAGCTCCTTGGATACCGTTGAAGCCGCTGCCAGTGTACAGCCAGAAGTATCATCGATGATTTGCGCATATATGTGTTTTGCGCTCTTAAACACAGAGAGTCGGGGCATTTCGGAGTTTCCTTCTATCTTCTTTCTCACCCTTTTCTTTCTCTTCAATCGAGCAATCTTTTTATCTTTCACGGAAGCCATGTTCTCTCTGCCATTCTTTGTTGATATTCTCAAGACCTCAAACTACACTACCTAATCGCTTCGCGAATGTGTCTGCACACTCACCTACTTTTTTATCCCCGTCTTTCCCGCTTTTCTCCTAATCCTTTCCTCCAGATATTTTACCCCTTTTCCTTTGTATGGCTCCGGGGCCCTCAAAGCTCTAATCTCAGCTGCCGTGGACCCGAGGAGCTCTTTGTCTATCCCCCTCAAGACGATCCTGTTTCTCTGCTCCAGTTGCATGGTAATTCCTTGGGGGACATCATAGGTAATAGGATTGGAGTAACCCAAATTTAGGACCAGATGATCTCCCGATAGCTCGGCCTTGTACCCCACACCGTTTATCTCAAGGGTTCTCTGAAATCCATTGGTGACACCCACCACCATATTGCTTATCAAGGTACGAAAAAGGCCAAAGAGGGACCTGGATTCTTTCGATCCATCGGAAATGGACAGCGATATCTGCGCATCATCGATTTTCACATCCACACTCGGGTGGATAGACCGCCGCAACTCCCCCTTAGGGCCTATCACGGTTAGGATCTCGCCGTCGAATTGAATCTCCACACCGTTCGGCACAATAATCGGTCTTTTCCCTATCCTTGACATTACAGTTCCTTGTTATGCTACCACACCGAGCACACGATCTCTCCCCCAACGCCCGCCTTCCTGGCCTCCCGATCGGTCATTACTCCTCGTGAGGTAGAAACAACCGTAATTCCCAAGTTGTTCAATGTCTTGGGGACCTCCTTTGAGCGCGCGTATACCCTACAGCTCGGCTTACTTATTCTTCGTAACCCCTTGATCACAGGGCTTTTGTCATCGTTGTACTTCAAATAAATCACAATACTGCCCTGCGTGATATCCTTCACGAGCTTGTAATTCCTGATATATCCCTCAAACTTCAATATCTTCGCAATATCGATCTTCATCTTAGAGCTCGGGATCTCCACCGTATCATATGAGGCAATACCCGCATTTCTGATCCTTGTGAGCATATCCGCAATGGGGTCAGTCATCGTCATTATCCATCTCCATTGATCATAATCTACCAACTCGACTTAATAACGCCTGGAATATCGCCTCTGGAGGCCAATGTCCTAAAGCAAATCCTGCAAACTCCAAACTGTCTCAAAAATGCCCGACTCCTGCCGCAAATAGGGCACCGGTTATACCCACGTACCCGAAATTTCGGCCTCCTTTGTGCTTTAGCGATCAATGACTTTTTGGCCACCACATTCCCTTTCTCATGTTCGAAACGGCATCCCCAGTTTTTCCAGTAAAAAACGAGCCTCAATATCAGTCTTTGCAGTAGTCACGATCGTAATATTGAGGCCTTTTACCTTATCGATCTTGTCGTAATCGATCTCTGGAAAGATGATATGTTCCTTAATGCCCAGGCTATAGTTACCTTTCCCGTCAAAACTCTTATCTGATAAGCCTCGAAAATCTCTCACCCTAGGAAGGTCTATGTTAAAGAGCTTATCCAAAAAACAATACATCCGCTCGTTCCTAAGGGTCACCATACATCCAATAGGCATCCCCTCCCTTAGTTTGAAGCTGGCTATTGACCTCTTCGCCCTGGTGACCACCGGCCTTTGGGCAGCAATAAGTGCGAGTTCCTCCACTGCTGAATCGAGGATTTTGATATTATGTATTGCCTCGCCCAGGCCCATGTTCAAGGCAACCCTCGTAAGTTTGGGTACCTCCATAATGTTCTTGTAATCAAACTCCTTGATCAAGGAGGGAATCACTTCCTTACCATATTTTTCTCGTAGTCGTGACATAGCTATTTATCTATGATCTCCCCGCACTTCTTGCAAAACCTGACCTTGCTGCCGTCCTCTAGAACCTTCGTTCCTACCCTTGCCGGTTCGGCGCACTTTCCACAGA
The DNA here is from genome assembly GCA_964412045.1 of uncultured Desulfobacteraceae bacterium. GTDB lineage: Bacteria > Desulfobacterota > DSM-4660 > Desulfatiglandales > B25-G16 > B25-G16. Next base: position 6,000 of record CAYPNL010000276.1, on the reverse strand, counting down.
CGAGCATAAGATTGGAGACATGGATAGGGGACTCCTTCTCGACAATTCCGCCCTTCGCGTTCTTCCCTCCAGGCTTGGTATGTCTCTTGATCATATTCAGCTTCTCCACTACTGCCCTGTCCGTTCGGGGAATCACCTTCAACACCGCGCCGATTTTGCCCTTCTCCCTTCCGGCAATCACCATTACCTTATCGTTCTTCCTTATATGTAATCTAGTCTTGGCCATTTCCTTGATAATCCTGAAATCACTTACACCACCTCGGGCGCCAGTGATATAATCTTCATAAATCTCTTTCCCCTTAGCTCTCTGGCCACTGGGCCGAAGATTCGTGTGCCGATCGGCTCGCCCGTTTGATTGATCAACACCGCTGAGTTATCATCAAACCTGATGTATGAACCATCATAACGCTTGGTCTCCTTTGTTGTCCTCACCACGACTGCTCGCGATACATCACCCTTTTTAACCTTACTGTTGGGCAGGGATTCCTTCACAGAGACCACTATCACGTCTCCTACACGGGCGTACCGTCTCCGCGTGCCTCCAAGCACCTTTATGCAGTATAACTTCTTTGCCCCGGAGTTATCGGCAACATTTAATATCGTCTGAGCCTGTATCATGGCAATACTACCCAACTTTTCTGGCGTTGAAAGCGCCCTATCTCTATGAAATCAGAAAGGGTAATCGATCGGCATTGGGAAAATCCCCAGTACGGTGCATCCCGCTATTCTACGATCTCCAATACCCTCCATCTCTTTAACTTGCTTATGGGGCGAGTTTCGATGAGCCTCACTTTCATACCCGGTTGACATTTATGGTCAGGATCGTGTGCGAGATAGTAGGAGCGATACCGAATGTACTTCTTGTATTTCTTGTGTTTGGCCAGCCTCTCCACCAGCACCTTGGCCGTTTTATCCATCTTGGTGTTGATCACCACGCCCGACAGCTCCTTTCTCTTTCCGCGTTCGTCCATCTTATTCCTCAGCTTCCCCTCTGGCATAAAGCTCCCTAAGCACGGTTTTCACCCTGGCAATATCCCGCTTTGTCTTCTTTAATGAGGTATGAGTGCTCAACTGTCCCGTAGCCAATTGAAATCGAAGGTTAAACAATTCCCTCGCCAACTCCCCTTTCTTCTGTCCTAATTCCTCGGTGCTCAATTGCCGTAATTCTTCAGCCTTCACAGTATCATACGCTCCTGCTTAAGAATTTCGTGGCAAATGGAAGTTTATGGCCGGCCAACCTGAAGGCCTTTCTCGCCACCTCTTCTTCCACACCTTCTATCTCGTATATGACCCTGCCTGGCTTTATTGCCGCAACCCAGCCTTCAAAATTACCCTTTCCCTTCCCCATTCGCGTTTCAGTGGGCTTCTTGGTTGTTGGCTTATCAGGAAAAACCCTGATCCACATCTTCCCACCCTTCTTAACCCTTCTGGTGATCGCTACCCTCGCGGCCTCGATTTGTCTCGCGGACATAAAACCGCACTCCACCGCCTGAAGGCCATAATCGCCGAATTCAAGATTTGAACCCCTGTAAGCTTTCCCTCTTGATCTGCCCTTTTGCACATTTCTATATTTATACCTTCTCGGGCTTAACATGACAGTGCCTTTCTACTCCCCTCTATCAGGCCAAATCTCGCCCTTAAACAGAATCACCTTTACTCCTATTACCCCATAGGTAGTGAAGGCCTCTGCAAATCCGTAGTCTATATCCGCCCGGAGGGTATGGAGCGGCACCCTTCCCTCTCTGTACCACTCCCTTCGAGCCATCTCCGCACCGCCTAACCTGCCGGCACACATTATCTTTATACCTTGAGCGCCAAATCGCATAGCAGAGGTGACTGCCTTCTTCATAGCCCTGCGAAAGGCTACCCTCCGAACCAGTTGCATCGCCACATTCTCTGCTACTAACTGGGCCTCAACCTCAGGCCTTCTTACCTCTTTGATATCGATAAATACCTCACGGTTGACCTTGGCCTCTATCTCCTTTTTTAAATTCTCTATCTCAACCCCCCTCTTACCAATGATTATCCCCGGCCTGGATGTGTAAATCCGGATCCGTGCCTTATTGGCAGCCCTCTCAATCTCTATCTTGGATACTCCCGCTTGATAGAGCCTCTTTTTGAGAAATGTTCGGATTTTATGATCCTCCACCAATAGAGACGGGAACTCTGAAGTCGCGAACCACCGGCTACTCCACGTTTTATTGATGCCCAATCTCAGTCCTACCGGATTTACCTTTTGACCCACTCAACTCTCCTTGTTTGCGATTAACCCTTTTCCGTACCATTGCATTTCCATCGAATTCCGTGGTTACCTCTCGCCGAGGATAACCGTAAGGTGACTCGATCTCTTCCGTATCCTCGTGGCCCTGCCCATTGCCCGGGGTCTAAATCGCCGTAAGGTTGGCCCCTCATCGGCATAGATATTCTTTATGAACAACCTATCCACATCGATATCAGGAGATTGGTCAGCGTTGGCCACGGCGGAATTGATCAATCTTCGAAGAAGAGGGCCTCCCTTCTGTGGCGCAAAGGTTAAGAGGTTCAGCGCCTCATCAACCCTTTTCCCCTCTATTGCCCGCATGAGCAACCTGACCCTTCTCGGCGATATCCGTATGTATTTCGCAATTGCCCTGACTTCCATCTCTTATCCGGGATCCCCTTCAATACGTTTCCTGAAGCTCCCCACCCGCCATCGCGAGCCGCTCAGGCGAGGCGGGCGGGCTGATGCCAGCATGTGCACGACCTGTTATTTTGTCTTCCCCTTTATACGAGATTTCTTATCGCCTCCTGCATGGCTATAAAAGATCCTCGTCGGCGAAAACTCTCCTAATTTGTGTCCCACCATATCCTCAGTAATGAACACTGGGACGAACTTCTTGCCGTTGTGTACCGCAAAGGTCAGCCCTATAAACTCCGGCAGTATAGTCGAGCGCCTTGACCATGTCTTTATCACCTGATGGGCATCCACCTCTTTGATCCTCTGTACCTTCCTCATGAGGCTCTCCTCAACAAAAGGCCCTTTCTTTACAGATCGCGGCACCCCCTTCTCCTTTCCTACTTCCTTCTTTTGATAATCAGTCTATCACTTGCTTTCGTGCGTACCGTACGAAAGCCCTTGGTGGGAACCCCCCATGGTGTAACCGGATGCCTGCCTCCCGATGCCTTACCCTCTCCCCCTCCCATGGGGTGATCAACGGGATTCATGGCTACTCCGCGAACCCGAGGCCTTCTTCCTGCCCAAGAGGCCCTTCCCGCCTTACCGATGCTGATGTTCTCGTGATCCAGATTCCCCACCTCTCCAATGGTAGCCCTGCAATCAAGCAAGATCATTCGTACCTCCCCCGAGGGAAGTTTCACCTGGGCATACTTGCCCTCTTTTGCCATCAATTGAGCGTATGCCCCCGCACTGCGGGTAAGCTGCCCGCCATGACCTGGATGTAATTCGATATTATGGATATGCATCCCCGTGGGAATGTTCCGCAAGTGCAACGTATTACCCACCTTGATCTCCACATCAGTTCCAGACTCCACTACATCCCCCACGCCCAAATGATTGGAGGCCAATATATAGGTCTTCATGCCATCTCTATAGTGAAGGAGCGCGATCCTGGCGGATCTATTCGGATCGTATTCTATTGAGGCAACAGTTGCGGGAATACCATCCCTTTTTCGCCTGAAATCGATAACCCTGTATCTCCGCTTATGTCCTCCCCCCCTGTGCCTGATGGTCATCCTACCCTGTGAATTCCTGCCTCCAGACCGCTTGATAGGTTTAAGCAAGCCTTTCTCTGGAGTGCTCGCAGTAATCTCCTCAAAGGTAGATACCGTTTGGAATCTCCTTCCCGGTGAGGTTGGATTATACTTCTTGAGTGCCATGAGTCGCCCTTCCTAGACGCCCTCGAAAAATTCAATAGTTTCTCCAGGACCAAGCCTGACGATCGCCTTTTTCCAGTCCGGCCTGCGCCCCATATTCTTCCCCACCCTGCGCTGCTTACCCTTTACATTCATCACCTTCACGCTCAGCACTGTAACCTTAAAGATGCTCTCAACGGCATTCCTCACCATTATCTTGTTGGCACAGCGATCCACCTCGAATATGATCTTATTCGCCTGTTCCTTCTGTATCGTGCCCTTTTCCGTAACCAGGGGCCGCTTCAATACCTGATATACATCCATCACGAAACCAGCCTCTCCTCAACCACTCCCAGGGCAGGTTCTATGAACAAGAGGGATTTATGAGTGAGGATGTCATACACGTTGAGTCCCTCAGCGCGTACTAATTTTACGTTACGCACATTTCTGGAGGATTTCTCCAGGTTCTCGTCCCTCATATCCGTAACGATGAGGACATTTTCCAACTCCAGATTCCTCAAGATACCCAAGAAGTTCTTTGTCTTGATTTCCTCCATCTTGAGGCCGTCAACGACGTAGAGCTGCCCAGCCTTGAACTTGTCGGCAAGTGCCATCCGTAGTGCGCTCTTTCGCACCTTTTTATTCACCTTAAACGTATAATCCCGCGGCATAGGTCCAAATGCCACACCACCTCCTCTGCGTGTAGGCGATGAAGACGCTCCTACCCTAGCCCTGCCCGTGCCCTTCTGCCGCCAGAGCTTCCGTGTGCTTGCCTTGACCTTCGACCTATTTTTGCTCGAGGCAGTACCGGAACGGTAACCGGCCAACTGTGCACGGGCCACTTGGTGAATCAGGTCCTCCCGGATCGCGACATTGAAGACCTGCTCCTTTATGTCTCGCTGGGAAACCTTCTCACCGTTTACGTTATAGACATCTAAAAAGGCCATATACTGCTTCGCTCACCATGAAATGAAGACCCTGAATGAGGGTCTTTCCCGTTGGATACTACCTCTGGCTACCGTTAGCCCGTGATCCGTACCTCTACCAACCCCCCACTACTGCCTGGAACTGAACCCTTCAAAAGAATGAGGCCCCTTTCTTTTATCACGTCGACTACCTCAAGGTTTTTGACCGCGATCCTCTGGTTGCCCTTCCTGCCGGGGAGTTTCTTGCCTCTCAATACCCTGCTTGGGGTCGCGCTTGCCCCTATAGAGCCCGGAACCTTGTGGGATCGACATCCGTGAGTCTCATTTCCCCCACTGAAGCCCCATCGCTTCACTACGCCGGCAAAGCCCCTTCCCTTGCTCAGGCCCCTGACTGTTACCGATTCCCCCACGGTGAATATCTCCGAGGAAATCTCCTGGCCAAGCTCATAGGAATGTACCTCGTCTACCCGTATCTCTCGTAAATATCTAAATCCGCCTTTTCCAGCTGCCCTAAGATGCCCCAACAAAGGCTTGGCAAGCCTCTTTTCCCTTTTCACCTGATACCCCAGTTGAATCGCATTATATCCCTCTTTCTCCTCCCGCTTGATCTGAATGATGTAACACGGTCCAACCTCTAATGCCGTGACAGGGATACTCTCCCCGCTCTCTCGGAATAGGCGCGTCATACCAATCTTCGTTCCTAGAATACCTTTGACCATGCTATAAGCTTCCCTTAGAGCTTAATCTCCACATCCACACCTGCGGCAAGATCCAACTTCATGAGGGCATCCACGGTCTGCTGGGTTGGCTCCAGGATATCTATCAACCTCTTATGAGTCCGGATCTCATACTGCTCTCTCGATTTCTTGTCCACATGAGGTGAGCGTAACACGCAGTATTTGCTGATCTCCGTTGGAAGCGGGATAGGACCAGCTACCTTTGCACCGGTTGACCGAGCGGTGTCCACAATCTCCGAAACAGACTGGTCCAACAGCTTGTAGTCATATGCCCTCAACCGAATTCGTATTTTTTGGCTATTCATCGCAGCTATTACTCTACCAACTCACTAATGACTCCCGCACCAACCGTTTTTCCGCCTTCCCGGATCGCAAATCTGAGCTCCTTCTCCATGGCGATCGGGGTGATCAAGTTTACCTCAAAAGAGATGTTATCACACGGCATCACCATCTCTACTCCCTCGGGCAAGGTCACCACACCGGTA
>CAYPNL010000275.1:0-5120 GCA_964412045.1 uncultured Desulfobacteraceae bacterium | reverse complement strand
ATGATCTTGATCTCCGTGATGAGAAGAGAGCTCTCAGTTTAGCAGCAAGGGCCGTTGAAAGAGAGGGCTCACCCACCTTCCTGGATACCCTGGCAGAGGCGTATTACGTGAATGGCCTTTATGATCAGGCGTTGACGACCATCAGGGAGGCCCTGGATAAAGCGACTGAAAACCGGGAGTACCTCTCGCGCCAGCAGGAGAAATTTAGAGACGCAGTTGAGAAACGGTGACGGGGGGAAACGGGAAAAAAAGAAAGGGAGAAGGGGTGAAACGGAGAGGGGGTGAAGAGATCCAGAGGTATATGTCGATGACGGGTTGTTGGAGTAATGGAGCATTGGAGTGGTGGAGTAATGGTCAAGGATTGAGGGGAGATTTAGAGAATAAGGAAAAAGTCTCACCAGCACTGTTTTCGGCGGACCTTTTTATGGAGAATATCGGCAATGATGGTTTCCAATACTCCAATGCTCCAGTCCTCCATAACTCCCTACCTACATTCCCAGTTCCCGCTTTGCGGCCTCGAGCTCGGCCTGGCCGAATTCCCACCTGCCCATCAGCTCGGTCAGCTTATCCCGTACTTCCCTGTACTCCTTCATGTACGAGACGCCTTGATTGCTGTCGGCAAAAACCTCTGGGTCAGAGAGGAGCGTTTCCAGCTCCTTCTGCCTTTTTTCCAGTGCGGCGATCCTCTTTTCCAGGCCCATAAGCCTATCCTCAATAGGCTTGAGGGTGGCCCGGATTCTTTTCCTTTTTTCGGCTTCCTCCCTCCTCTGTTCTTTTCTGTCCCCTTTGGCATTTTTGCCTAGAGGTGTACGTACTGGTTGATTTTGAAGGGCCGAGGATTCCGACAAGCGGTCGAGGTGATCGTAATATTCATAGAGTTTTCCTGGATATTCCTCGATCTCGCGGTTTCGTATATCCCATATCTTGGTGGCAAGCTGGTTTACAAAGGATTGATTATGAGAGACAAAGACCATGGTGCCGCGAAAGTCAGAGAGGGCATTGATCAGGGTCTCCGAGGAGAGAAGATCCAGGTGGTTGGTGGGCTCATCCATGAGCATGAGGTTGCCCGGTCTCACGAGCAGCTTGGCAAGGGATACCCTGGCCTTTTCGCCCCCGGACAGCACCCCAATCGGTTTATCCACCTCATCGCCTGAGAAGAGGAACGCACCGCATATGCTCCTCACACGCCCTAGCGTGTCATCGGAGGCGCTCGTTGATACCTCCTCGACGATGGTCTTTCCCGGGTCCAGCATATCCAGGTGGTGCTGGGCGAAATAGCTCGTGAATACCTTATGACCCAGCCTGATCTCGCCCTGATCCGGCAAGAGCTCACCTGCAATCATCCTTAGTAAGGTGGTCTTGCCGGAGCCATTCGGCCCGATGATCGCGACCCTCTCTCCGCTCAACACGGCGAGGTTCAGGTTTGCATAGAGCCCTTTGCCCTGGAAGCCTTTTGCAACGTCCTTGATGGCCACGACCTGCTTTCCGCTCCTCTCAACAGGGGGAAAGGAGAAGTGGATCGCATTTTGTGGACGATAAGATTCCACGAGCTCCATCTTCTTGAGCAATTTGATCTTGCTTTGCGCCTGCCTGGCCTTTGAGGCCTTGGCGCGGAACCTCTCTATGAATCTCTGGGCCTCCCGTACCTTCTGCTCCTGGCGCCTGGACTGGCCCTCGAGGGTTTTGATCTCTTCTTCCCTGGACGCCAGAAAGGAATCGTAGTTGCCCCTGTAGCTCCTCATGCCCTCCTGCTCAAGGCTTATGGTCCGGCTGATCTGCCTGTTCAGCAGATCCCTGTCGTGCGATACGAGGAGCATGGCGCCTTTATACGTCTGAAGGAACTCCTCCAGCCAGTGAACAGAGGGGATATCGAGATGATTGGTGGGTTCATCCAGTAAGAGCAGGTCCGGCCGCTGATAGAGGAGACTTGCGAGCCCTGCCCTCATCTTCCATCCTTCACTGAGCAGAGAAACAGAAACGGTAAAGTCCTCCTCCTTAAACCCTAAACCGGCGAGGATCCGCTCCGCCTCATGGGGAGGGTGCCGCACATCCAGATCGCTCATCTGCTGGTGCAGAGCAGCGAGCCGCGCTGCCAGCCTGAGTTGATCCTGCTGGCGGCTGGAACCTTCCAAGGCCTTCTCTACCCCGGCGATTTCCTGCCCGAGCCCCATCCTGCCCGGTACCGAATCCAGGACCGATTGAAGAAGCCTACCGGACAGCGCGGTACGAATATCCTGGGGCAGATACCCGATCCTTATGCCCTTTGCCCTGGCGATCTCCCCTTTGTCAGGTGTGATCTCGCCGGCTATGAGCCGCAAAAGGGTGGTCTTGCCGGAGCCGTTTGGCCCGACAAGGCCGATCCTGTCCCCGGACTCTACCTGGAGTCCCACATCAAGGAAGAGCTGCTTCCCGAGAAAGCTGAGCGAGAGATCGGTAATGGTTATAAGGCTCATTGTATTTGGTGTCCCTTTCGGGAATGGTTGAAACCCCTCCTCATTTGCTCCTACTCCACCTGACCCCTGACCCCTGACCCCGACCCCTACCATGGATTCAAGGGTGAAGCGAATTCCAACTATATCCGGCTGGACAACGATAGCTTTCGGCACGTTGTATTCTTATTTGCGCCAGTATTCAGGAACGAGAAGGATGATGACGGTATAGATCTCAAGGCGGCCGAGGATCATGCAAAACATCAACACCCATTTCCCTGCATCGGGGATAGAAAGGTAGTTGTTGATCGGACCAACCAGCCCGAACCCGGGGCCCACGTTTCCTATGGTGGCGGCAACCGATGCAAAGGATGTTAGGGTATCGAGGCCGAGGCCGGACATACAGATCACAGCAACAACAAAAAGACCGAGATAGAGGATAAAGAACCCCCAGACGCTGTTCAAGACATCAGGAGGCACCGGTTTTTTGCCGAGCTTGATGGAACGTACCGCATGGGGATGAATCAAGGTGAAGATCTCCCGGTACCCGTGCTTTACCAGCAATACGATCCTCACAATCTTTATCGCCCCCCCCGTCGAGCCTGCCATGCCCCCGAGGAACATGCACAGAAAAAGGATAATCTGGGAAAATGCAGGCCACTGTTCATAGTTTGTGGTCACAAAGCCTGTTGTGGTGATTATGGAGCTCACCTGAAACGCGGCGTACCTGAATGCTTCGATGACCGAGGAGTAGACAGTGACGTAGATGTTCGACGTTACTAGCAGGATCAGAATAGCCAGAATAAGGAGGAATACGCGGCACTCAGGATCCCTGCCGAAGACCTGAAGGTCACCCTTGAGGAACTTGAAGTGGAGCGCGAAGTTGATCCCGGCCAGGATCATAAAGAGGGTAATCACACCCTCGAAATAGGCGGAGTTAAACTGGGCGATACTCCCGTTCTGAGTGCTGAATCCTCCGGTGGGCATGGTGCAGAAGGCATGGCACATGGAATCGAAGAGCGACATCCCCCCTACGTATAAGAGCCCGATCTCGAGAAGGGTAATGAGGAAGTAGACCTTCCAGAGGGTCTTGGCCGTCTCCGAGATGCGGGGCTGCAATTTGTCCACCACCGGGGATGGGATCTCGGCCTTGTAGAGCTGCATTCCGCCCACCCCGAGAAAGGGGAGGATCGCAATGGAAAGCACGATAATGCCCATGCCTCCCATCCACTGAGTGAGGCTTCTCCAGAACAGGAGTCCCTTAGGGAGAGCTTCGATATTGCTCAAGATCGAGGCGCCGGTCGTGGTAAAGCCGGATATGGATTCAAAATAGGCGTCTGTGATGGAGCCAATTGAGCCGGAAAAAAGAAAAGGCAGGGCGCCGAAGAAGCCGGCGCTGACCCAGCCGAGGGTGACAACTGCCATGCCCTCCCTTTGACTAAGAGAAGAGGAATCGCTCGACTTGGTGAGGAGGAAGGCGATGAGGCCGCTTCCCGAGGTGATGAGAATAGAGAAGAGAAATGGAGCAAGGCTCCCATCGGAATAGATGAGCGAGACACACAGGGGGGCCGCCATGGAAAGGCCGAGGAAGAAATTGAGGATTCCGATCAGCCGGAAAATCTGCTGAAAGCGCATTAAAAGTATTCCAGTTTAACGGTGAATAATTTTTCGAGCTTGGGTACTGCATCCTTCAGGGCGAATATGATCAGATGGTCGTGGGGTTTGATCATGTTTTGCCCGCGGGGTATGATAATCTCCTCACCCCTCACAATAGCGCCCACGATCGCCCCTTTCGGGAACTTTACCTTGGATAACGGGGTATTGACCACGTCGGATGTCTCCAAGGCCTCGAACTCGATTGCCTCCACGGCTTCTGCTTTGAGAGGCGCCACACATACGACCTTACCTTTTCTGATAAACTGCAGGATCGCCCTGATCGCCGAAAGCCGCGGACTCACTACCGTGTCAATTCCGATCGTAGAGACGAGCGGGATATAGCTCAATTTTGCTATCTTGGTGACCGTTTTCTTGGCCCCGAGCGCTTTGCCAAGCAGGGAAATAAGCACATTATTTTCCTCATCTCCGGTGAGTACCATCATGATATCCACCTCGTCCACGTTCTCCTCGATGAGAAAGTCCCGATCCGTTCCATCGCCGTTCAGCACCACCACCTTTTCGAGCTTCTCAGACAGCTCAAGGCATCTCTGGCCGTCCAGTTCAATGATCTTGGTATTGATCGTGGTAGCATCAAGAGATTCGGCAAGGGCAAGGCCGGTTTCACCGCCGCCGACGATCATTACCCGACTCAACCCCTCTCTCCTGATTTGCATGATCCGAAAGATGTTCTGGATGTCCTCTCTTCGAGTGACCATATATACCAAGTCATTTGCCTGAATCTCATCCTCGCCCTTTGGTACGACAACCTTCTCGCCCCGTATAATGATGCCCACAAGGATCGATTGTTCATACTCATGAAAGGAAGAGAGCCTTCGTCCCACGAGCGGGGAATCCTCTTTTATGGTGATTCCAATCAGTTTTACCCTCCCATCGACGAAGTCGATAACCTCTGAGGCTATGGGAATTTCGGTGAGTTTGAGCATCGAGGCAACCATCTCGGACTGAGAGTTGATAATGAGATCGATGTTGAGGAAATCCTGTTTGAAGATCTCGGTGTGCTTCATGTAGTCGGGG
>CAYPNL010000274.1:0-4661 GCA_964412045.1 uncultured Desulfobacteraceae bacterium | reverse complement strand
AACACTGGATTCCGGGTCATCCACCCTCCGTAGCATAGCTACTGCGGAGGACGGGAGCCCGGAATGACAAATAAGGAAAACTTGGACTTTTTACGAGTTTGTCAATATTAGAAAGGCAACTCATTGATACTGAATATCCCCATCAGCATGGAAATCACGACAACCCCCACGAGAACGCCCATAATAAGAATGATAATGGGCTCGAGTAGGCTCACCAACCTCCTAATCATTTCCCGCATGGTGTTTTCATAGTGATCGGCCACCCGCAGCAACATCTGTTCCAGCTGTCCCGTCTCCTCGCCGGTGACGATCATCTGGAGGGCCAACTGCGGAAAACCTTCAACGGTTCTGAGCGCAACCGACAGGCTGTCGCCCTCCCTCACCCGTTCGGTGATCCTCATCATAGCGCCCCTCATGACCTGATTATTGATCGACTCCTCGGCCATGGAAAGGGCCTGAAGGATGGGCACGCTGCTGCTCAGCAATACCCCCAAAGTCCGTGCATAGCGAGCCACCTCCATCTCCCTCAACAGGCTTCCTACAAAGGGCAGTGCCATCTTATAGCGGTCCATCCTCGCCCGTCCCCCTGGTGTTTTCACGTACCGCTGTATCATAAAGATAAGGCCTATGACCCCTATAACCAGAAAGAGCCAGGTGCTTCTCAGGAGTTCGCTGGACAAAAGGAGGATTTGGGTGGGCAGGGGCACTGCCTGGCCCGTATCGGAAAAAATGACGGAAAACTTTGGGATCACAAAGATGAGAAGGATCACAATGGATAGGCCGCTAACCATCAGGACGAATACCGGGTAGATCAAGGCGGAGATTATGTGATTCCTCAACTCCTGCATCTCTTTGAGGAATCCCGCAAGTCTGCCGAGGGATTCGGCCAACCTGCCTGCCGACTCCCCTGTTTTCACCATGTTCCTATAGAGCTCTGAGAAGACATCCTTATGCCGCGCCAAGGCATCGGAGAGATAGGCGCCGCCTTTTACCCTTCGGAGCAGATCATCCACAAGATCGCGAAAGGAACTATTTTCCAGGACCTGAGCCTGGATGGTCAGGGCTTTATCAACCGGCAGGCCTGAGGCCAGGAGGAAGGAAAAGTCTTGGGTGAAGGTTACCAATTCAGCCAGGCGAACCCGCTTGCGGCCAATCTTCAAGAACCGGCGCAGGTATTCGGTATAACCGCTCAAACCCTGCTTTTGCAGGGAGATCCGTATGGGGATATAGCCCATCTCCTGGAGCCTGCCTGCTGCGGTTCTCTCGGCTTCTGCCTCCAGGACACCGGTTACTACCTTGCCGGAGGGGTCCGAGGCCTTATAGGTAAAAAGGGCCATGATCCGTTCAATCCTCCAAGGTAACCCTCAACACCTCGGACATGGTGGTGATGCCAGCCTTGACCTTTTCCCAGCCATCGTTCCTTAAGGTGATAAGGCCTTTTGCTATTGCCATATCTCTGATCTTTTCAGACGAGGCCTTTGCTCCGATCAATTCGCGGATCTCGTCGTCGATCTGGAGGTACTCAAAGATGCCTATTCTGCCCAGATACCCGGTGCCCCGGCATTGATCGCATCCCCTGCCCTCATACATGGTCATGACACGGGCATCCTCCGGTTCTAATCCCATTGAGGCAATCTGCCTTTTGTCGGGTTCAATGGCAGTCTTGCAGTGAGGACATATCACCCTGACCAGTCTCTGGCTCAAGACTCCCAGGAGGGTTGAATTCAGCAGAAAGCTCTCAACGCCCATGTCCAGCAGCCTGGTAATGGCTCCCACGGAATCGTTGGTATGAAGGGTGCTGAACAAGAGATGCCCTGTGAGAGCGGATTGCACAGCGATTTCAGCGGTCTCGCGGTCTCTGATCTCTCCAACCAGTATGATATCAGGGTCTTGCCTCACGATCGAGCGCAACCCATTGGCGAAGGTCAGGCCCGTTTTCGGGTTTATCTGTATTTGATTGACCCCCTTCAACTGATACTCGATGGGATCCTCCAGCGTGATAATCTTTTTTTCCGGAGAATTCAGCTTGCTGAGCGTGCTGTAGAGGCTGGTGGTCTTGCCGCTGCCGGTAGGCCCGCACACGAGGATCATGCCGTACGGTTGAACGATGAGTTCCATATACCGTGAGAGGAAGGCATGGGGGAGCCCTAACTTTTCGAGATCCAGGATCAGGGAACCTCTGTCCAGGATCCTCATGACAACGCTCTCGCCGAAGGCTGTGGGAATGGTTGAGACCCGAAAGTCGATCTCTTTGTCCCCTACCCGCATCTTTATCCGGCCGTCCTGAGGAAGCCGCCGCTCGGCGATATCCAGCTTTGCCATGATCTTTATCCTGGATGCAATGGCCGCATGCAATCTCCGGGGAGGCGATTCCACTTCGTGCAACACCCCGTCTATCCGATAGCGGACCTTGAGCTCATCCTCAAAGGGTTCAAAGTGAATATCGCTCGCCCTGGATCCAACGGCATTGAAGACGAGCCGGTTCACTAACCGGATAATCGGCGCCTCAGAAGCAAGGTCTCTGAGGTGATTGACGTCTTCTTCTTCACCCAAGGAGATGTCGAATACATCCCTGCCTGCCTCCTCTATGATCATCTCAAGGGACTGGCTCCCCGTACCATACAACCTGTCGATGGCAGCCAGGATATCTTCTTCGCTCCCCTTCAGGACATCTATCTTTAATCCACAGGTGAGCCTCAAAGAATCGATTGTGTAGATATCTCGAGGATCAGCCATTGCAATACGGAGCAGGTCACCGTCCGCATGGAGCGGGACGAATCTCGCCTCCTTCATGAACCGTAATGAAAGGTTTTCCAGGAGCACGGGTTCCTGCGGGTAGTCTTGAAAGGATACCTCTCGCATCTTCCTCACTCGTATTGAATCATCTGGTGATAGTCACACCTGCTCAAAATGCCCTTGTTCCTTTTGAGCTTTCGGTTTCGCAGCGCTCGATTCCAGCTCCGCCCCCTCAGTTCCATCCGCAAATGAAACATAACATATTGATATTACGCAATATTTTATTTCTTCGTCAGAGAATTAGTGTTCAAAATATGAACAATTTACCAGGTAGTTTCAAAACGCTAACGGGTTACCCGACTTCTTTGAATGCCAGAAGCATGCCAAAGGGTACAAGGATGGTTTTTGGATGACATAATTGACCGTAGGTGCGCGCCGACTTACTACGCAGAGCATAAAATAGATTGCATAAAAATTGTCATTGCGAGGAGCGTCAGCGGCGAAGCAATCTCTGAAATGAGTTTTTAATCATGAGATTGCGTCGCTCCCTTCAGTCGCTCGCAATGACCATAGGTGACATGAAGATGCAAACTATTTCATGCACTCGGTAGTATCTTTGAGGGAAATCTGGAATAGGAGCACAGTACCAAATACCTTGGCCGGAAAAACTCTACGACGTTTTCTCCTCTTGTTCCCGCTTCTTCATGTTCTCCAGATACTCCAGGAAGAACACCAAAAATATCCCGGCAAAGAGGGAAACAACCCCTGCGAGCATAACGTTGAGCTTTCTCTTTGGCTTAATCCTTTTCTCAGGGGGTATGGCCGTATCGATTACCTGAAAGGCGATGTCCTCCTTTGCCTCCTCTATCTTGGCTATCTCTAACTGCTGGGTGAGCAGCTCAAAGACCTTCTGCTGGGTCACGGCATCCCGCTTGAGCCTGATATATTGGAGGCCCAGCTCCGGCGCCGCAGAAAGGGAGGGGAATGCGTCCGCTTCAGGGTTCGGGCCCTTCTTTTCCAGCATAGCAAGCTGTTTCTTGAGCTCTCTCAACTGATCCTCGGCCCTGATCACATCGGGGTTGGTAGGGGTTGCAAACTGCTTCAGAACCCCGAGTTCAACCTCTTTGGCGGTCACCTGGGCCTTCAGCTCGGCCAAGGCCTTGATAGAGGCCTCTGTCTGGGCATCCATGGCAACGATCTTCTTATCTGTCTGAAATGTCATCATGGCCTCTTCGGCATCTTGGAGCTCCGTTTTTACCGCATGCAGCTGATCTTCAATGAATATCCGGTTTCTCTTTGCCATGGAAAGGGCATTCTCGCTGAGGAATCGCTGGAGAGCAACCGTGTACCGATTGGCAATAGCAGCAGCAAGCTCAGGGTCTTTGTACTCAACAGCAATGCTAATGAGCCCCTTCTTATCATCGGCGATCTCGGTCATACCTTCGGAAAGGACTCTGATTGCATCTTGGAGGGTGGGCGGTTCATCCTGTGGTTCTTCAAAGAGCACCCTGATTAAGTCAAGGGCCTTGATCACATCCTCGGCAACAGTTCTGCTCTTGAGCACGGCAACCAACTTGTCCCCGGACGCCCCGGCTATGCCCGGCACCATACCCCCCACAAAAGGGAGAGACCCAAGGCTCCTCAAGGCTGACGACATCTGGCTCCCGGAGGATTCAACCGGCATAAGGGTGGTCTTTGCCTGATAAATAGGGGTCATGACCAGGCTCACAACAGCAGCCACGACAACGGCTGCGAAAAAGATCACGGTAATGATCTTCCAGCGCCTCCTGATGACCCGCCATAAGTCAAGGAGGTTTATCTCGTCTTCCCTTTCATCTATTTCCATCATACACCTAGATGAAGGTTCAAAGTTCAGGGTTCAACGTTCAAGGTTTCATGCTCAAGCCACTAATCTTGATTTGAGT
>CAYPNL010000273.1:0-2803 GCA_964412045.1 uncultured Desulfobacteraceae bacterium | reverse complement strand
GAGGTGTCTTTTTTCCCATCATACCCTTGAACAGGGGGCATCAGCGTGCCGCTTCAAACCATGCGCACAAGCACCTGGTCATTGTCTTCTAGGGCCTTTGTCCGTGTGCGCTCGTTTGAAGCGGCCTCCTGAGTTGTCTTTATTGGGGTATGATGGGAAAAAAGACACCTCCATGCCCATGCACCAGGTAGTTTCAAAAGGCTAAAGTGTTACCAAACAACTAAAAGGCGTCATAATGCACAAACTCACTAATCTCCTTCCGAGGGCGTGTCTTTGCCTCTTGCGCAGGGTAACCCAACGGAATAAGCGCTACCAATTCAAAGCCTTCCGGCACCTTCAATATCTCTTTGACCTTTTCTTGATCAAAAAGACCGACAATGACCGTTCCCAAATTCAGGTAATGAGCTGTTAAACAAAGGTTTTGGGCGGCAATTCCAAGGTCGAACATAAACCAATCACCCAGCTTCGTCGCTACCTCGCCTTTATAATAACCGGATTTTCCAAGTTTGCCGCATATGGCGATCACCACAGGGGCCTCCACAATGGCATTGGATGACGGATTGACAGAAGGAGGGGGCAAGACCCCTTGGATTGCTTTCTTGATAGCCGGATCTTTAATCACGATTACTTCCCAGCATTGGGAGTTAGTCCACGAAGGCGCCCACCTGACCGCCTCAAGTACAGCAGTGAGCTGTTCCTCCGAAATCTCCCGGTTTTGATATTTCCGAATGCTTCGCCTTCCACGGATAAGCTCTATAACATCAGCCATTTACAACCTCCATATTATGTATTTGATGCTCCCCTTGGTAACTGGGCAGTACCTTTTAACAATGGTGTATGTCCAACCACTCAGATGCTGTCTATATCGGAGAGAGGGGAACCAACCTCTCCAGAAAAATCTGGTCGCCGAATTGGCTTGGGAGGGCTTCTTTCAATGTTTCAAAATCCCCTTCGGATTTAATCTCCACAACCAGATCTTGTTCATCCAGCACCTTCAGATATCCATGGGGCCTGATGGTTTCAATGACCTGCTGTACATCCGCTGTCACCCACCCCTTCATCCTGCGTACCAATTCTTCCCCTGTAAATGCCCGTTCAATGGTGAGCTCGACCTCCCTTCTCTGTGCCTTCCACCCTAATACCGCCGGCTTGACGACAATGGGTGTCACCGGATCAAACATGGCAGCACAGGTAAACCACAGCCTTGCCCTGATCATCTATGTTCCTCCTCGTATGGTGGGTAAGATAATCGGTGATTCATCGCCTTGTCAAGGCTTAAAGAGCGAACAGCCGGAAGGTATAGGATGGGGATTAAAGGCATAACTGCCTTGACAAACCACTATCTCTTTTCATATATATGCCCAAAACGTAGCGAAGCTTCGCCTCAAACCGACACGTAGCGGCTGGATTCACACATGATCCGCATTACTTTAGTCATTGCATAACAGGAGGCTGCCCATGGGATACCTTGTGGGACTCAAGGAGTATCTGGAGGAATTCTATAACAAGTCAATATTTGAGCAGGTCGTTGATTCCGGAGAGCCTTGGGAGTTTCACATCCACAGCCGCCGAACAATCAAGGGTAGGGCATTGAAGAACCTCACCTATGACATCAAGATCGAAACGGAAGCTCAGAAGGAACAGGTGCTCCCAAAGGTAGAGATAAAGCTCCTCTATCCCGCTCTTCTTGATGAATCGGTTCAACCGCTCATAAAGATAAACGAGCAGGTCCTAAAACTCGGCCTGGACCCGATCCTCTCGCCGCGACAGAGGTACTTCGTAAAAAATAAGTCTCTATTTCCCCTCATGAAAGACCAGGAGGTCGTCTTTTTTACCCTGCTTGAAGGTGAGCTTATCAGGGGCATAATCACCGGTTTCAACCGGTATGAGATCACGGTGAGCCTAAAGGGGGAAATCCCCGTAACGCTTCTGAGGCACAGCATCTATGATCTCAAAAACAAGAAAGGCCGATGCTTTCTGAAGTCGTTTCAGGAAGAGCACAGGGATTGGGAAAAGAGCCACCTCTTTGTCTCGGAAAGCTGAAAGACGTATTGTATGCAGGGAAAGTGCTCAGCGGCTACCAATTTTATCCAAAAGGAAGCTTTACTACTGAGTAAGGGCCTGCTATAGGATGCCAGATGAAGTTTCTCGAAAAAATACTAGGTAAGCAGGAGCCCATTCCAAAACTCGGTAGAAATGATATCTGCTGGTGCGGAAGTGGGAAGAAATAC
Source organism: uncultured Desulfobacteraceae bacterium (assembly GCA_964412045.1). GTDB lineage: Bacteria > Desulfobacterota > DSM-4660 > Desulfatiglandales > B25-G16 > B25-G16. The sequence continues at coordinate 572 of CAYPNL010000273.1, read as the reverse complement.
AAGCATTGTCATCTGGAGGCCGATAAGAAAAAGCGCTCTAAACTCATAGCTGCGACATGTACCACAGTCGCTTGAAGAAGGTAACCGGATGAGTTACATCCCCTGTAACGTATAAGTTCATATATGCCTTCACCTGCAAATTTCAAAAACCGTCAACCAGCTGAATTGAAAAAATAGCATCTCCTTGTTTGTTACATTTTGGAACCCAAGTTACCTTGCCGCCTATAGCTTAGTGCGTCGATTCGCAATGACACTCACGCATGTTCCATGATTATGGGGCCGTTCTTTCTCACTCCATTCGACCCAAGCTCATGGCCGAGGGCAGCACTCAGTCCTGAGTGACTAAATTCGTTAGCGTATGTATGAAATACTCTCCTTAGTCTTCTACTTTCTCGCCTATCTCTTTCAGTATCTCTTCGGTAACATCCTTGCCTCCAGCCAAGACTACATTTGCGTCCATCACGTACTGGTACCCTTTGTCAGCAGCGATCTTTTGAATATCTTTTCTTACCTTATCCAGGGCGTCTTTCTGGAGTTTCTGCGCTCGCTGCTGGAATTGCTGCTGGGCTGCC
>CAYPNL010000272.1:0-2136 GCA_964412045.1 uncultured Desulfobacteraceae bacterium | reverse complement strand
CAAGGAAGCACATTTAAAGAATTGGCTAAGTCACACCTCGAATACATTCATTTGGCTGAACCTCCTAATCATGAGCAAAATGATATTAGCACTTTCCTGGACCGCGAAACAGTTAAGATCGATGCGCTGACCATCAAAACAAGGGAGACCATAGAAAAACTCAAGGAATATCGCGCAGCCGTCATTTCAGCAGCAGTTACCGGCAAAATCGATGTTCGGGAGGAGGCGGCATGAGTCCGGAGATAGCGGAAAGGGTATTTGAGGGGGCCATTGAGCAGGCACTTCTCAAAAACGGGCCGGATGATCCTGATCCTAGCAGCTCTCCAATAGGAGAAAATGATCTGGAGTTTGGTGAATTCGTGCCCGGAGGATATCACAAACGCCTGCAAAATGATTACGACCGGGCATTGTGCCTCATCCCAAGGGATGTAGTAGATTTCATCTATGCCACACAGCCCGAAGAATGGCAGAAGCTCAAAGACTACTATGGCGCTGATGTCAAGGAACGCTTCTTCAAGCGCCTCTCTTCGGAGATCAGCAAGCGGGGCGCCCTTGATGTCTTTCGAAAGGGACTGAAAGATGCAGGCTGCCGATTCAAGCTCGCCTATTTCAGGCCTGCAAGCGGACTCAATGAAGAGATCCAGAAACTGTACGAGGGTAATCTTTTCTCTGTCGTCCGCCAGCTCCATTATAGCGAAAGGAATGATAACAGCCTGGATATGGCCCTCTTTTTAAACGGGATCCCGCTTTTTACCGCTGAGTTCAAGAATCCCTTCACCGGCCAGAACGCAGAGCATGCGATCAATCAGTACCGCTACGATCGCGATCCGCACGAAGCATTGCTTGCCTTCCGGCGATGCCTCGCACACTTCGCCGTCGACCCTGACCTTATCTATGTAACCACCCATTTGCAAGGCCCGAAAACACGATTTCTCCCCTTTAACCAGGGCAAGTTCGGTGGTGCAGGAAATCCGCCGAAGTCGCCCACTGAAACCGGCTATGCAACGGATTACCTCTGGAACAGGGTATGGTCCAGGGACAGTGTACTCAACCTCATCCAGTACTTTATCCATGAGATTGAGGTGGAGGATGACAAGGGAAGGAAAACCGGCGAACGCCTTCTTCTTTTTCCCCGGTATCATCAGCTTGATTCCGTGCGGAGGCTTATTGACCACGCAAAGGCATTTGGCGCTGGGCAGCAATATCTAATTCAGCATTCTGCGGGAAGCGGAAAATCCAATTCCATTGCATGGCTTGCCCATCAGCTATCAGTACTCCATGACAAGGATGATCAGCGGCTGTTTGATTCAATTGTGGTCATTACCGACCGCCGCGTTCTTGACCGCCAGCTCCAACGCACGGTGCGGCAGTTTGAACAGACAAGCGGCGTTGTGGAGAATATCGACACAACGAGCCGCAAGCTCAAGGAGGCCCTTGAGTCGGGAAAAACAATCATTGTCACCACACTTCAGAAGTTTCCCGTCATTGTGGAGGATATAACCGAGCTGGCTGGAAAGCGGTTTGCCGTGATCGTGGATGAGGCCCATTCCTCGCAGTCCGGTGAGAGTACAAAGAGCCTTAAAACAGTACTTGCCGCAGGCAGCCTGGAGGAGGCTGAACAGGAAGAGGCCGGCGCTGAAACCCCGGAAGAGGAGCTTGATAATCGAATCCTTGAGGAAATGGAAAAGCGCGGCCGGCTTGCAAATGTGAGCTGGTTTGCCTTTACGGCCACACCCAAGCCTAAGACCTTTGAGCTTTTTGGATCAAAACGTGATGACGGAAGCTTTCAGGCATTCAGTCTCTACACTATGCGGCAGGCAATCGAGGAGAATTTTATCCTCGATGTGCTCGAAAACTATACCAATTATAAGGTCTACTGGAAGTTGCTCAAGACTGCCCAGGACGATCCCCACTATGAAAAGGGGAAGGCAAGTTATTTGCTCCGATCATTCGTAGATCTCCACGAGCATGCGATTCAAAAGAAGATAGAGATCATGATCGAGCATTTTCACGGCCAGATTGCTCATCAAATCCGCGGCAAGGCCAAGGCCATGATTGTGGCGCGGTCACGGCTCCATGCAGTAAGGTACAAGTTGGCTTTTGATGCCTACATCAAAGAACGTGGGTATCCGTATC
>CAYPNL010000271.1:0-14280 GCA_964412045.1 uncultured Desulfobacteraceae bacterium | reverse complement strand
TCCGGCAACAATCCTTCTCAAGGCCTTTGGCTATTCCGAAGAGGAGATCCTACCCTATTTTTACCCCATAGAGAGGCTCAGCGTTGATAAGGGCGCCCTTCGTTGCATAGTGGATGTGAAGAGTCTTCAGGGGCAGAGGATCACCGAGGATGTCGTCGAGCCAACGAGCGGAGAAGTCTTGGGGAAGAAAGGGGATAAATTCAGCAAAAAGCTCTTAAAGAAACTCATTGATCTCGATCTCAAGGATATTCCTGTCAGCCTTACCTATGTGGTGGGCAGAGTCGCCGCACGAGATATAGTCGACCCTCAAACGGGCGAGATTTTGGTAAGAACAAATCAGGCCTTTACAGAGGAAGATTTGGACAGCATCCAAGAAAGGGATATCAAAGAGATTGACCTATTGGTGCTGGATTCGCCCGGTGTGAGCAAGACTATACGAGATACCATGCTTCTGGATAGGGTTGTCACCAGTGACGAGGCCGTTCTGGATATCTATAGAAAGCTTCGTCCGACTAGCCCCCCGACACAGGAGATGGCTGATGCCTATTTCAGAGGCCTCTTTTTTAACCCGTCCACCTACGACCTCTCTCCGGTAGGTCGTCTGAAGATGAACTACCGGCTTAACCAGGACGTGCCCCTTGAGCTATGCATTTTGCGAAAGGAAGACATTCTGGAGACCGTCAAGGAGTTAGTGCGATTGAATATTGAGGAGGGGACGGTTGATGATATCGATCACCTTGGTAACCGCAGGGTGAGATCGGTTGGCGAGCTTCTGGAGGAGGAGTACAGGGTCGGACTCATTCGAATGCAGCGGGCCATAAAGGAGAGGATGAGCCTCCAGGATGTCGATACGTTGATGCCTCGTGATCTGATTAACTCGAAGCCTGTCTCTGCGGTGATCAACGAGTTTTTCGGCTCGAGCCAGCTTTCACAATTCATGGATCAGACGAATCCTCTCTCAGAGATCACCCATAAGAGGCGGTTGAGTGCTCTTGGACCAGGTGGACTAACACGCGAAAGGGCTGGTTTTGAGGTGAGGGATGTGCATCCGAGCCACTATGGTCGAATCTGCCCCATAGAGACGCCTGAAGGCCCGAATATCGGCTTGATCGTATCCTTGAGCACCTATTCCAGGATAAACGATTTCGGCTTCATAGAAACCCCCTATAGGAGAGTCGATGATGGCATAGTCTTGAATAAGATAGAGTACTTGACGGCCATGGATGAGAGAGACTATCCCATCGCCCAAGCCAATGAGCCCCTTGATCCCAATGGACGTTTTGTTCACGATGTTGTCGCAGCGAGAAAGGGCGGAGAGGCCTGCATGATTTCAGCCCAGGAGGTTGTATACATGGACGTCTCGCCGAACCAGCTGGTAAGCATCGCTGCGGCATTGATACCCTTCTTGGAGCATGACGATGCGAACAGGGCACTGATGGGGTCCAATATGCAGAGACAGGCCGTACCGCTCATGCAGGCGAGGTCCCCGCTGATTGGGACTGGGATCGAGGAAATAGTAGCTAGGCATTCAGGCATTGCAGTTCTTGCCAGAATCGACGGGATCGTGGAAAGCGTCGATGCCTCTCGGATCGTAATTCGATCCGAAAAGGTAGAGGAGGGGGTTGAAATATATAAACTCTTGAAGTTCAGACGCTCAAACCAGAGCACCTGCTACAACCAGAAGCCGGTTGTGAAGCAGGGTGAAAGGGTGAAAAAAGGCCAGATCATAGCAGACGGACCAGCAATGGAATATGGTGAGCTCGCCTTGGGAAGAAACGTAACAGTAGCCTTTCTCTCATGGGGTGGTTACAATTTTGAGGATGCAGTGCTCGTGAGTGAGAGGTTGGTGAGAGATGATGTCTTCACCTCCATCCACATCGAGGAGTTCAGCGTTGCTGCCAGGGATACCAAACTGGGTCAAGAGGAGATCACGCGAGATATACCCAATGTGGGCGAGGAGGCCCTCAAGCAACTCGATGAGAGCGGCATTATTCGGTTGGGCGCAGAGGTGAGGCCCGGCGATGTCCTGGTGGGAAAGATCACTCCCAAGGGCGAAACCCAACTTTCGCCTGAGGAGAAGCTTCTGAGGGCTATCTTCGGGGAGAAGGCCGGAGATGTGAAGGATAGCTCGCTCAGGGTACCCCCCGGCGTAGAGGGTATCGTAATCGATGCGCAGGTGTTCTCCAGGAGGGGCGTTGAGAAGGATGAGAGAACAAAGGCGATACAGGCCGAGGAGATCAGACGGTTATCGAAGGATAGGGACGATGAGCTTGAGGTTGTCAAGCGTAATGCCCAGGAGAAGCTGTCGCCGCTTTTGCAGGGGAAACGACTGAAATCCGATCTGAGGCACCCGGACACTGGTGCGGTGCTCGTGAAGAGGAATCACGTACTCGATGGCGAATCTTTCGGTGCTATACCCTTTGCCTTTTGGAAGGGTGCAAACATCGACGCTGAAATGGAAGTGATCGAGAAGATGGAGTCGGTAGTGGCAAGGTACCACGAGCAGGCAGAGAGGGTAAACGAGCGCTTCCAAAAGAAGATAGAGAGACTGGATACGGGCGATGAGCTCTCGCCTGGGGTTGTCAAGATGGTAAAGGTGTTCATAGCCGTTAAGCGAAAGCTGTCGGTTGGCGATAAGATGGCCGGTCGCCACGGAAACAAGGGTGTCATCTCGCTCATCCTGCCCATGGAGGATATGCCGTATTTTCCTGATGGCACGCCTGTCGATATCGTGCTTAATCCGCTTGGTGTTCCATCTCGAATGAACGTGGGACAGATCCTGGAGGCCCATCTTGGTTGGGCCGCTTATGAACTCGGACAGCAGATACGTCATTTGGTGGAAAACCTAAAGGACGATAGATCGCTGAGGGAGAAACTCAAGGAGCTCTATTCCGGGCAATACGATCGGATGGTATCCGGCCTCTCGGACGAGCAGCTTAGGGAGAGAGCCAGGAATATCGAGGACGGCATTACCATGGCCTCACCCGTCTTTGATGGTGCGACGGAAGAGGAGATTTTTGATTCCTTACAGTGCGCGGGATTGCCGGTAAGCGGCCAGGCAGTGCTGTATGATGGGAGGACAGGCGAGCCTTTCGACCACCAGGTTACCGTAGGGATTATGTACATGATGAAGCTTCACCACCTTGTCGATGACAAGATCCACGCTCGATCCATTGGTCCTTACTCCCTTGTCACCCAGCAGCCGCTTGGCGGGAAGGCGCAATTCGGAGGACAGCGCCTAGGCGAGATGGAGGTCTGGGCGATGGAGTCTTACGGAGCAGCATATTCCCTGCAGGAGTTCTTGACCGTGAAGTCAGATGATGTGGCCGGTCGAACCCGGATGTACGAGAAGATTGTGAAGGGAAGTAATCTCTTAGAAGCTGGCCTACCGGAGTCATTCAATGTCCTGCTAAAAGAGCTCCAAAGCCTCGGTTTGGAGGTGGAGCTTAACGAGGACGGGGAGCTAGAAGCTCTTCCGGAACATAAACCAAAGAGCTCCTAAGAAACTTCAATGAAAAAGCGAAGTTTTGAACTTATTTGCTAACAAGGAGAATGCCTTGGAAGACTTATATGGTTTTTTTACAAAACCGAAGGATCCATTGAGCTTTAACTCGGTACGGATATCCATAGCCTCTCCGGACAAGATTAGAGAATGGTCGTATGGCGAGGTGAAGAAGCCGGAAACCATTAATTATCGGACGTTTAAGCCCGAAAGGGATGGACTATTCTGTGCGAAGATTTTTGGTCCCATAAGGGATTACGAGTGCCTCTGCGGAAAATACAAAAGGATGAAGCATAGGGGTGTGGTTTGCGAAAAATGCGGCGTGGAGGTAACCCACTCCAAGGTGCGAAGAGAGAGAATGGGCCATATAGAATTGGCCTCGCCTGTGGCGCATATCTGGTTCCTAAAATGCATTCCCTCCAAGATCGGCCTCCTCTTAGACATGACCCTCAAGGCCTTGGAAAAGGTTCTCTATTTTGAGAATTATGTGGTTATTGATCCAAAGGATACCCCCTTGACAAAGGGGATCTTGTTGACTGAGGAACAGTATCTAAAGGCGAGGGAGGATTATGGGGAGGAATTTAAGGCTGAGATGGGGGCTGAAGCCGTTCAGGGCATGCTCCGGGAAATCGACCTCGAGGAGCTGTCTGCGAAGTTAAAGCTTGAGATACACAGCACAAAGTCGGATGCAAAGAGAAAAAAACTCTCTAAGCGCCTCCGTATTGTGGATGCCTTTCGCTTATCCAAGAATAAGCCGGAATGGATAATGTTGGATGTGATCCCTGTGCTACCACCGGACTTACGCCCACTGGTGCCTCTCGATGGAGGGAGGTTCGCCACCTCGGATCTCAATGATCTATACCGCAGGGTTATCAATCGGAACAACCGATTGAAACGGCTTTTGGAATTACATGCGCCCGATATTATTATTCGGAACGAGAAGCGGATGCTCCAAGAGGCCGTTGATGTCCTGTTCGATAACGGCAGGAGAGGAAAGACCATTACCGGTGCAAACAAGAGGCCGTTGAAATCACTCAGTGATATGCTTAAAGGAAAGCAGGGTAGGTTTCGACAGAATCTACTCGGAAAACGGGTTGATTATTCTGGAAGATCGGTTATCGTAGTCGGCCCTGACCTCAGGCTGCACCAATGCGGGCTTCCAAAACAGATGGCCGTGGAGCTTTTTAAGCCGTTTATCTATAATAAATTGGAGGAAAAGGGTCTTGCAGGGACCCTCAAGAAGGCCAAGAAACTGGTCGAAAAGGAAACGCCCGAGGTTTGGGATTGCCTCGATGAGGTGGTGAAGGAGCACTGCGTGTTGCTCAACAGGGCGCCGACCCTTCATCGGCTCGGCATACAAGCCTTTGAGCCCGTTCTTATCGAGGGCAAGGCCATTCAAATCCATCCCCTGGTCTGCACTGCATTCAATGCTGATTTCGATGGAGACCAGATGGCTGTTCACGTTCCCCTTTCCATCGAGGCCCAGACCGAGGCACGGGCGCTGATGCTTTCTACCAACAATATCCTCTCACCGGCAAACGGTGAGCCCATTATCGTTCCGACTCAAGATATCGTATTAGGCATCTACTATATGACCAAAGAAAGGCCGTTTTGTAAGGGAGAGAAAAGAACCTTCGCCAATGTTGAGGAAGTTAGGATGGCTTACGATGCAGGAGAGCTTGATTTACATGCCTCTATCTACGTAAGAATGGATGGGAAGATCTTCACGACAACGACCGGGAGGGTAATCCTCTACGAGATCTTCCCAAGCGAGCTGCCTTTTGCCTTAGTCAATAGCGTCATCACGAAAAAGGAGCTCAGCAAGATCATTAACGAGTGCTACCGAATGCTGGGAACTAAGGCAACCGTTATCTTGGCTGATAGGCTGAAGGATATAGGGTATAAGTATGCAACCATTTCAGGTATTTCCATCTCGAGCAAGGATATGGTTACCCCTGTAAAGAAAGCGGAGATTATAGGGGAAGCCGAGAGCGAGGTGAAGAAGATCGAAAAACAATACAGCGATGGACTGATTACCCTTGGCGAGAAGTACAACAAGGTCGTTGATATCTGGACAAAGGCCACTGACTCAATCTCATCAGAGATGATGAACGAGATGGCAATCGAGGAGATGGTGGACAGCAATGGTCAAAGGGCAAGGGGAGACAGTTTTAATCCCATCTACATGATGTCAGACTCAGGAGCACGGGGCAGCAAGGATCAGATGAGGCAGTTGGCGGGTATTAGGGGGTTGATGGCAAAGCCCTCTGGCGAGATTATCGAGACGCCGATCACTGCGAATTTCCGTGAGGGCTTGACGGTTTTGCAGTACTTTATCTCCACCCATGGCGCACGAAAGGGTCTAGCCGATACGGCATTGAAGACGGCGAATTCAGGATATCTGACCCGTCGGTTGATAGATGTAGCTCAGGATGCCTGTATTAACGAGGATGATTGCGGCACCATGGATGGAATATGGGTAGAGGCACTCACCGAGGCCGGGGAGGTGATACAGTCTGTGTCGGAGAGAATACTCGGCAGGGTAGCCGCTGAGGATATCCATGATCCGATCACAGGAGAGCTGTTGCTTCGGTACAACGAGGAGATAGATGAGGAAGCAGTTGCGAGGATAGAGAAATCATGGATTGAGAGGGTAAAGATTCGATCAGTTTTGACCTGTAGGACCAAGAGGGGAGTTTGCAAAAAGTGTTACGGACGCGATCTCGCGCATGGCAGGGAGGTTGACATAGGTGAGCCGGTCGGTATTGTCGCAGCCCAGTCTATTGGTGAGCCGGGGACACAGCTCACCATGCGCACCTTCCACATTGGTGGTACGGTGAGCAGGAAAGTAGAGCAATCCACTATACAGGCCAGGAACAGTGGTAGGGTGAAGTTCTATAACCTCAGGACCGTGATAAACCAGATGGGCAACCATGTGGTAATGAATAGGAACGGCGATATCGGGGTGGTGGATGCGAACAACCGCGAAGTGGAGCGGTATCCAGTGATATATGGAGCCGTCATCAAGGTGCATGACGGGCAGGAGATAACCCCAGGTGAGCTCTTGGTCGAATGGGATCCTTTTACCATCCCAATCCTGACCGAGGTATCGGGAAGACTGAAATTCGGTGATATCGTTGGGGGGAAGACCATGCAGGAGAAGCTGGACCCTGTTACCGGTAAATCGAGTAAGGTGATTGCTCCATCCGGCGATCCCGATGTACGGCCCAGGATATCCATCAAGGATAGCGGCGGCAAGACAATTCAGCTTTCTGGAGATTCGGCAGCAGCGAGATACTTTCTTCCCGTAGGCGCCATTATCATGATCTCAGAGGGTGGCGAGGTTCATGCCGGCGATGTTCTTGCGAAGATACCGAGGGAGACGACAAAGACCAAGGACATCACCGGGGGTCTGCCACGGGTTGCGGAGCTATTTGAGGTCAGGAAGCCAAAGGATCACACGCTGTTGACTGAGATTGACGGGACCGTTTCTTTTGGGAAGTACTCATCGGGCAAAAGGAGGGTGATCATCACGCCTGAGGTTGGAAAGCCCGTTGAATATGTAATACCGAGGGGAAGACATGTGAGCGTTTTCGACGGGGATTATGTGAGAGCGGGAGAGGCGCTCATGGAGGGCTCGGCCAATCCCCACGATATATTGAGGATAAAGGGTCCAAGGGAACTCTCCCGGTATCTTGTTGATGAGGTTCAGAAGGTATACCGGCTCCAGGGCGTGAGGATTAATGACAAACATATAGAGGTGATTGTTCGACAGATGCTGAAAAGGGTGGTCGTGAAAGAAGCAGGCGATTCCGATTTTATCCTTGGCGAGGAGATAGAGAGGTGGAGGTTTGAGGAAGAAAACGAACAGATCATCGAGCGAGGCGGGAAACCGGCTGCAGGGGAACCCCTTCTGTTAGGGGTTACAAAAGCCTCGATTAATACGGAGAGCTTTTTATCCGCCGCCTCCTTCCAAGAGACAACGAAGGTCCTGGCCGACGCGAGCGTTGAGTCAAGAGTAGATTACCTGAGAGGGCTCAAGGAGAATATTCTTATGGGCAGACTTATCCCGGCAGGAACGGGATTGGGTGTTTACAGGGGTGCGGATATCGAGGTGAACTAAAAGGTATCATAAAAGGCTTGCAATAATATTTTAGATAGCATAAAAGACGGTCGGAGCTGAGACCGGGGGACTGTATCAAGGGAGAGAGATGCCGACGATTAATCAACTGATAAAAAATGGCAGACAGAAGGTAAAGAAAAAAGAAAAGACACCTGCCCTGAAAGGAAGACCGCAGAAAAGGGGCGTCTGTATCAGGGTATACACATCTACCCCTAAGAAGCCGAATTCGGCCCTGCGTAAGGTTGCGAGGGTACGGTTGACAAACGGGATAGAGGTTACCTCCTATATCCCCGGGATCGGCCATAATCTCCAAGAGCATTCGGTTGTGCTGATCAGGGGTGGGAGGGTAAAGGATCTGCCTGGTATCAGGTACCACATTATTCGTGGCACCCTCGATAGCTCAGGTGTGGAGGATCGCAGGAGGGGCCGTTCCAAGTACGGGACAAAAAGGCCTAAGAGCATTTAGGTAGGCTGTAATAGGATTTTTTAAGGAGCTGGGATGCCGAGAAAAGGAGAGATCGCAAAGAGGGAGATCTTGCCTGATCCAAAATTCAAAAATGAGCTTGTGGCGAGATTCATCAACGGGGTTATGCGGCGAGGCAAGAAGAATCTGGCACAATCAATACTCTATGATGCTTTCGACATAATTCAACAAAAGACCGATGAGGATCCCCTCGCGATCTTTCACAAGGCTGTCGAAAACGTAAAGCCAGCCGTTGAGGTACGCTCGAGAAGGGTTGGCGGCTCAACCTATCAGGTCCCCACCGAGGTTAGGTCCTCGCGGAGGGCCGCGCTCAGCATTAGATGGATACTGACCAATGCGAGACAGAGGGGAGAGAAGGGAATGGCGGCCAAGTTGGCAGGAGAACTGATTGATGCTGCCCGGGGAAGGGGCGGTGCCTTCAAGAAGAAAGAGGACACACATAGGATGGCAGAGGCGAATAAGGCCGTTGTTGTCGTAACGGTTATATGTTTATTATACGTGTGAACAGGTTAGCAAGGAGGTACCTACCATGGCCAAGGAAAAATTTATGAGGACGAAGCCTCATGTTAATGTCGGCACCATCGGCCACATCGACCACGGCAAAACCACATTAACAGCGGCGATTACCCTCTGTTTATCCAAAACGAATCGGGCTACCTTTGTCCCCTTTGATGAGATCGACAAGGCACCGGAGGAGAAGGAGCGGGGAATCACCATCGCCACCGCCCATGTGGAATACGAAACTGAAAACAGGCACTATGCCCACGTGGACTGTCCAGGGCACGCGGACTACATCAAGAATATGATCACCGGTGCTGCCCAGATGGACGGCGCAGTGCTGGTGGTGGGCGCCGACGACGGCCCCATGCCCCAGACCAGAGAGCACATCCTGCTCGCCCGTCAGGTGGGGGTTCCCAGCATCGTGGTGTTCCTCAATAAGACCGACATGGTTGACGACAAGGAACTGATAGAGCTCGTCGACCTCGAGCTGAGGGAGCTGTTAACCAAGTACGAGTTCCCCGGCGATGATACCCCGATCATCCACGGCTCCGCCCTCAAGGCATTGGAGTGCGGGTGCGGCAAGAGGGATTGCCCCTACTGCGGTCCTGTGATGGAGCTCTTAGATGCCATTGATGCGTTCGTCCCAGAGCCGGTGAGAGATACCGACAAACCCTTCCTTATGCCTGTTGAGGATGTATTCAGCATCTCGGGCCGAGGTACCGTGGTTACCGGCAGGGTAGAGCGCGGCATCATCAAGGTGGGCGAGGAGGTAGAGATCGTGGGCATCAGAGATACCCAGAAGACCGTGTGCACCGGTGTTGAGATGTTCAGGAAGATCCTTGATGAGGGTAGGGCAGGCGACAATATCGGAGTTCTGCTCAGGGGGACCAAGAGGGAAGAGGTCCAGCGTGGACAGGTAGTGGCGAAGCCCGCCTCGATCACCCCTCACACGAGGTTCAAGGCAGAGGTCTATATCCTCACCAAAGAGGAGGGAGGCAGGCACACGCCGTTTTTCAACGGCTACCGACCGCAGTTCTACTTCAGGACCACTGACGTTACCGGTGTGGTGACCTTGCCCGAGGGAGTAGAGATGGTGATGCCGGGTGATAACATCTCTTTTGAGGTAAACTTGATCACCCCGATCGCGATGGAGAAGGAGCTCAGATTTGCGATCCGGGAAGGCGGAAAAACGGTTGGTGCGGGAGTCATTAGTGAGTTGGTAGAGTAGGTTACGATGATGAGAGACATTATTACCCTAGCATGCACTTCGTGTAAGCGACGAAACTATACGACGTCAAAGAACAAGCGGAGAACACCGGATAAGTTGGAATTCAAGAAGTACTGCCCGTTTTGCCGTACTCATACGCTCCACAAAGAAACCAAGTAAGTACTATTATCACAGGCCAGTAGCTCTAACGGTTAGAGCACCGGACTCCAAATCCGGGTGTTGGGGGTTCAAATCCCTCCTGGCCTGCCATTTTTGGGACGTGTGGTATTGCTGGACAAAAGGGATATGGGTGTCTGAATACACCTGGAAGCGATGAAAAAGAAGAAGGTTTATAAAAAAAAGACGAGCACGAGGAGATCACATGAGAGGTCTCCTGTGAGCACGGTTCAAGGGGGAGAGACAAGCAGAGCGGAGGCTCCAGAAGGAAAAAATCTCTCGCAAGCGCCGTTGAAAAAGGAGGTCCCCAAGAAAGCGGAAAACCATGTATTCGCACCGAAACGATACATCATCATAGCCAGACAATTCCTCTCTGACGCCAAGGTGGAGCTCAAGAAGGTGACGTGGCCTACCAGGAAGGAACTCTTATCCACTACTGCAATTGTGATTGTATTGGTTATCATTATCTCGCTCTTTCTTGGGATAGTCGATTTTGGTTTGGTGAAGATAATAAAGAACGTTATTCGATGAGCATAGACGTGAGCGTGGAATTACGGTGGTATATAGTTCATACCTATTCCGGGTTTGAAAACAGGGTAAAGAAAACCCTGGAGGAGAAGATCAAGTCCCTCGGCAAAGAGGAATTCTTCGGGCAGGTCGTGGTTCCCACTGAGCAAGTAGTAGAGCTCGTGAAGGGCAAGAAGAAGACCTCCTCTCGAAAATTCTATCCCGGATACCTCTTGATCCAGATGATCATGACCGACGAGACATGGCATATCGTCCAAAGCACGGAAAAGGTGACGGGCTTTTTAGGAGAGAGGACAAAACCGGTACCAATTTCGGAAGAGGAGGCACAAAGAATACTTGACAGGATGGAGGATGGAAAAGAGAAACCAAAACCGAAATTCCTTTTTGAGGAGGGCGACGAGGTCAGGGTAATCGATGGTCCATTTACGAACTTCAACGGAATGGTTGAGGAGGTAAAACCCGATAAGGCGAAGCTTAAGGTTCTGATAAGTATTTTTGGTCGATCAACTCCAGTGGAGCTCGATTTTGTGCAGGTGACAAAAATATAAGGTACCAAGAGAATAATTTTCTAATCTTAGTGCCTTGGCGCCTTCGTGGCTGAATCGTTTTAAGGAGCAAATCTATGGCGAAAAAGGCTATCGCAACGATTAAATTGCAGGTCAAGGGTGGGCAGGCAAATCCCTCACCCCCTGTTGGTCCTGCATTGGGGCAACACGGAGTGAACATTATGGAATTCTGTAAGGCCTTTAATGCGAGGACTCAAAACCAGGAGGGTATTGTTGTCCCTGTAATCATCACAGTTTACGTGGATAAGTCCTTTTCGTTCATTACAAAAACTCCACCCGCCTCTATACTTCTCAAGCAAGCGGCGAATCTTGCAAAGGGCTCGGCTGACCCCATGAGAGAGAAAGTGGGAACCGTGACGAAAAACCAGGTAGAGGAGATAGCTCGGCAGAAATTTCAGGATCTTAGCGCTGTTGATATGGCGGGGGCTATAAAGATTATCGAGGGTACGGCCCGATCCATGGGCATCAGCATTGTGTAATGAGAACGTGTTGTAGAGGAAGGGAATTAGTGAGATGCCAAAAAGGGGAAAGAAATATCGAGAGGCCGCCCAAAGGGTGGAGAGGTTAAAGAGGTATTCCTTTCAGGAAGCAATCGAGTTGGCTATAGAGACCTCGTATGAGAAATTCGACAGCCCTATTGAGGTCGCTGTTCGATTAGGGGTTGATCCGCGCCATGCCGATCAGATGGTCAGGGGTACCGTTTCCCTTCCCCATGGTGTGGGCAAATCGGTAAGGGTGGCAGTTTTTGCTCAGGGCGAGAAGGAAAAAGAGGCTCAGGAGGCTGGGGCTGATGTTGTCGGTTCCGAAGACCTTGCTCAGAAGATTCAGGGGGGATGGCTTGATTTTGATAAGGCCGTTGCTACGCCGGATATGATGGGTATCGTTGGAAGGTTAGGCCGTATTTTGGGCCCGAGAGGAATGATGCCCAATGCAAAACTCGGAACCGTTACCTTTGACGTGGCAAAAACAGTGAGAGAGTTGAAGGCAGGACGAATCGATTTCAAGGTTGATAAGGCAGGGATACTCCATACCACAATAGGAAAAGCCTCCTTCGGAGTAGAGAAGCTGCTTACCAATGGCGCCTACTTGCTCGATACTATTATCAGGTTAAAACCATCCGCCAGTAAGGGAACCTATGTGAGGAGTGTGGCGATATCAACAGCCATGGGGCCGGGCATTAAGGTAGATCCGATAAGTATTCGAGATATGGTGAGGTAGAGTTCTTGGAAAGCGTGAGCCATGAGTTATGCCTTACGCCAAAGAGAGAGGGAGCAGCCCCTGAAGAAAGGGCAATGCCTCGGCTCGAATGACATGCGGGATGTCAGGATGTGTATAGGCACGGATCTCATGGAGTGGATTAGATGATTGCTTTCCGCTGAGAAGAAAGGAGAAGTGAGGGAGCCTGTGGACAGAAGTGCAAAGGAGAAGACCGTAGCGGATCTGAGGGAAAGGCTTGAAAGGGCCTATGGGATCTTTGTGGTTGATTATCAGGGTCTGAAGGTGGAGGAACTCACAAGATTGAGGCGTGAGCTCAAGGGGGCCGAGGTAGAATTCCAGGTGGTAAAGAATAGGCTGCTGGCGATCGCATGGAAAGATACTGATGCAGCGGTATTAACAAACCATCTCATCGGGCCTTGTGCTTTAGCAGTAACCTACGATGATGTCGTTGTGCCGGCCAAGATCCTGACCAAATTCTCGCAGGATTACGAGAAGTTAGAGATAAAGATTGCTCAGATACGAGGTGATATCGTCGAGGTGCCGGCCATAAAGAGGTTAGCCCAACTTCCAGCAAGGGAGGTGCTCATTTCACAGGTTCTCTTCGCGCTCTCAGGGGTGCCAACTTCCTTTGTAAGGCTCTTATCCGAGATGCTCAGGAGAGTGGTCACTGCACTGGAAGCCATCAAAAGGCAGAGGGAATCAGGCTGAATTATTGAAACACTCGGGTACAAGGAGCAATTCCTAGGCCGTAAATCTTAAGAGGGAGGAGTTTGGATAGCGATGGTAACGAAGATAAGCAAAGAGGATGTAATCGAATTCATTTCCGGTATGACGGTCCTTGAGCTGGCTGACTTGGTAAAAGAGCTTGAGGAAAAATTTGGCGTTTCAGCTGCTGCCCCGGTTGCCTTGGCAGGTCCTGCTGCCGCCGAAAAGGTTGACCAAGCCGAAGAGGCGGAGAAGACGGAGTTCGACGTCGTATTAAGCGCAGTTGGCGACAAGAAGATACAGGTGATCAAGGTAGTGAGGTCTGTAACCAATCTTGGTCTAAAGGAGGCAAAGGATCTCGTCGAGGCTGCGCCCGCAAAGGTAAAAGAGGGTATCTCCAAGGAGGATGCGGAGAATATCAAGGCACAGCTTGAAGAGGTAGGGGCCTCGGTTGAGGTGAAATAGGGGTTTTCTGAGGAGCGCATCACTCGTTCCATAGGTTGATACCACAGCAGACAACCTCAGAGGAGGAGATCGTATTGTGGATAGATACGATAGCGTAAAAAAGTACCCACGAAGGGGCTTTGGAAAGATCACATCAGTTATCGAAATACCCGATCTTATCGATGTTCAGAGGGATTCCTATGAGCGTTTCCTGCAGAGGAATATCTCCCCTGATGAGCGCAGGGAAATCGGGCTTCAAGGAGCATTCAAGAGTGTCTTTCCTATCCATGACCTGAACAACACCTGTTCTCTTGAGTTCGGTCGTTATTTCTTTGAGGAGATAAAATACGACGAGGAAGAATGCCTTAAAAAGGGACTGACCTATGAGGCACCTATCAAGATAGTGGTACAACTGTTGGTATTCGACCTGGATGAGATAACCAGCACCAGGAGCATTCGGGATATCAAGGAACAGGAGATCTATTTCGGCACCCTGCCAATGATGACGGGAAGGGGCACCTTTATTATGAACGGTGTAGAACGTGTGGTGGTGAGTCAGCTTCATCGATCTCCCGGCGTCTTCTTTGATAACGATATGGGAAAGGCACATCCCAGTGGAAAACCCCTCTATTCCGCCAGGATAATCCCATTGCGGGGGTCTTGGATTGACTTAGAATTCGATGCCAAGGATATACTGCACGTGAGGATTGACCGGAGGAGGAAATTTCCGGCAACAATCCTTCTCAAGGCCTTTGGCTATTCCGAAGAGGAGATCCTACCCTATTTTTACCCCATAGAGAGGCTCAGCGTTGATAAGGGCGCCCT
>CAYPNL010000270.1:0-1671 GCA_964412045.1 uncultured Desulfobacteraceae bacterium | reverse complement strand
TCTTATATGGAAATCGGATTAGTCGTCTCTGCAAAGAGGATCGGCTCATTGCGCCATTGAGATTTCGGATAACGGATACCAGATAACGGACAACCCCTGTAGTGCGGAAAGGCCGAATCCCCGCAAGGAGGATCAATAGCCCGATTGCGCTTAAGAGGCAGCCGAGGTAGTTGGGTAGCGAAGGCCCGAAAGAGAGCCTCACCGTTTCCTGGGTGGGGTAGATGAGCATAAAAGAGGGCGAGGCCAGATAGATTCTCTCTGCTCCCTCCACATGCCAGTTAGGATGATAAGAGATCCTTACGAGGTGAGGACGGCCGATATGCGGGGTTTCGATGATGATCTCCTCAGTGCCGATGATTTCCCTGATGCCGGAATTTGAGTTTATTGAGTTTGTTGGGTTTGTTGGGTTTTTGGAGTTTGTTGGGTTACTGGTGTTGTGCACATTCAACACTCTGTTTTCAGGGAGCTTCTCATGATAAATCGAACGAAAGATCCCGGCATCATCGGGTTCGAGCGTCTTTGTAAGAACAAGATGGGTCGTGAGATCACCCCTCCTGAACCACTCAAAGGCAGTGCTCCGCCAATTGCTCGTAATTACCAGGGGAGGATCATGATCGAGCAGGGAGACATACCTGCCCGGGTTCCCTTGGATGCGATATATGGTATAGGGAGGGAACTCCTTTTCCCGGATCACGCCCGGCTGCTTGTCTATGGCCTCCCGCACCGTATCGGTTACGGCGATGAAATGGCTCACATTAAACATCTTCAAATGTGCGAGCCCCCTTTTGAAATTCATCCTCGAATAGTTATAGGTGCTGAGGGGGCACGAGGGCTTTGGAGAGTACTCGGACTGAAGGTAAAAGACAAAGGGTGACGTAATGCTGGATTGGATGTAGAGCCCCTCCAGGGTGGATCTTCCAGAGAAGAGCGGCAGGCTCTCAAAGGCCCTGACAGAACCGGCGGCGTTGTTTCGAGGATCATGCTCGTATACCACGCGAGGATCTTGACAGGATCCCTTCAGATAGTCATTCACGGCATGGAATTGCGGCCAGAGGCTCTTGGTCTCGAATCCGGAATAATTCCATGCTATCCACTCGGGAATATAGGTTACATGAGCGTTCACCCATAGGACCGCCGTACATGCGAGGAGAACCGCGAGCACTGCTCGGGCCTTGATCCATTGCGCCATAAGGCCTACGCCGTGAGCCCCGAGCATGAGGAGAAAGAACTGCACATAGGGCAAAAATCGAATGTCAACAAGGTTTATCTCGTATGCAATACAGTAGAATGCGCCGGCAACAAGGATAAGGAACCATAGGTAGGAGACGATGTTGTCCTGCCTTTGGCCGGCCTTGGCGCCCGTGATTCTTGTGCGTATTGCCAGGATGGTCCCGACGAGTGCGAATATGAGCCCGGGAAGGAGAATCCTGGGAAATACCTGGGAGATTCCATCCAAGACCCACACAAAATTGAACGGTGTGGTATAGGGAAGGAACCAGAGAAGCTGAATAAGCCAGAACCCGAGAAGGAGAAAGGCGAGGGCATTCACTTTCAGGTAGTAGCCCAGGTTCCTGAAGAAGCCCTGCGTGGTGAAGAGAAAAAAGCTCGCAGCAAGTACGGCAAAGACCAGGGTATATCCGTGGGAGAGGCCTATGCCTGTCAGGATCAGAG
>CAYPNL010000269.1:0-6538 GCA_964412045.1 uncultured Desulfobacteraceae bacterium | reverse complement strand
GCTCTATGTCGAGCCCGCCTACTGCTTGCCAATCGGCGGTCTCCCCATAATCATGAGGCCGATCCGTCAATACCCGCTTTTCCCTTACGTCCTTGTCTTGCTTGCTCACGGGACCTGGAAGTCCGTATTCATCCTGATGAAGGGAACCGGCTAGTGTGAGAGAAAGATAATCGCTTAGATCATAATCGGTTTTTACTAATGCATCCTTCTTCTGGAAATAGCCGTTATCCCGGTAACCATCTGAGTCATAATAGTCTACGATTGCAGCCAAACTGAGGTTGTTGGCGCTCCCACGATAGGAGGCTCGACCGTCAAAGGTGGCGTAGCTTCCATAGGAGGTGTATAAAGAGACCTCAGGTTCTTTCTGCCCTTGTTTGGTAATGATATTGATAACACCTCCAACCGCTCCATTTCCATAGATCACCGATCCTGCCCCGCGAACGATCTCAATGCGCTCGACCTGATCAAGGGGAATAGATGAGAAATCCGCTCCCGTCAAATCAGGCGAATTAACCCTCACTCCATCCACCATCACGATCACATTGCTGGCTGCGGTATCTCCCATGCCGCGGATGTCGATCACGGCCTGTTTGTCGTTTCCGAAAAAACTGCGGAGGTTAATCCCCGATTCCCTTGCAATAAGATCAACGATGTTGTTACTCGGGGCCTGATTGATATCGCCGCTTGATATCACCGTTACATTTCTGGATATATCTGCGATTGGTTCCTCAACGCGGGTGGCCGTTACTATGATCTCGTCAAGCTCGAATCGGGGTATAGCGTGGGATCGTTCGCCCTCGTTCTCCTTTTCCTGCGCATAGAGAGGCGAGAAAAGGCACAGGAGAAGAACCAGCGCTGCAATGAGGTATCGTTTGCCTAATTGAGCCTCCAGCATCACGGTTGCATTCCTTGATCGATCTTACGGATGAAACGACCAGCCTGAAAATATAGTATCGATAAAGCAATTACTGCTATCTTCATATGGCGGATTCAGGAAATCCATGCAGAAGTAAGCCGGGGTGTTCATGCCGTAATCCCCGGTATCAGATGAACTCAAGGTAAATTCCACGCTCTTGACCGTTCCAAGGGTACTCAAGTCAACCCATTCCCAGGTGTTTATAATAGTGGCGCCGGTTGCAAGGTTGAAATTAACCGTGCCTGTCACACCCCCATTCGCATCCTTACCCGTAATGGCGAGTGTAAACCAGTCGTCTTTCTCGAATTTTTTAGCGAATTGATCACCGTTGAGCATAGAGTAGTATGCGTAAGTATTGTTGGTAACGTATGCTCCAGTAACGGCCTGTTCGGAGAAAAATGTTACGGTAGGCGGGCTTGCTGCAAAGGCACTGCAGTAGCCGATCACATAGGTCTCGGTATTGCTTGCGCCTCCATTGGCAATAGCGCTGTACTGTCCTGCGTACCCCTCGGTTGTGGTGTCTGTAAGGTTTGAATAGGAGAACCCTTCCCAACTCCCCCACTCCGCATTGTAACTATTGCTAAAGGTGGCGTTGCCACTCGTAAAGGCTCCTGAACCGTCCGAGCCGTTCCAGTATGATTCAGTGCTCAAGGGAAGATCCTCAAAATCGATAACCGCTGCACCGACCAGTTTGGATGAAAGAAAAAATACTGCAAAAACCAGAAATACAACTTTTTTCATTGTTCATACCTCCTTTTTTAGGCTTTATTCTCGTGCATAAAAAAATCCCCGGACCGAATGAATCGATCCGGGGATTCCCCTTTTTTATCCTCAAGATCTTTAGGCAACACCCCGTCCGCGAGGATTGTACCCTTGCGCTCAGGCAGGTTTTCTGACTCCCCTGCCCTTTTAGCGGCCTTCCCATCCCGATGCACCGAAACAGTGGCACACAATGGCTAAAAGAGTTCCCTTTTCAATAAGAAAAGGGCAGGGTTACAGCGGCGGGCCCGTCCCCGATTTAAACGGGGTTCCCTCTTAGGCTCCTATCGAGCACCTAAGCGCGTGTGGGATATCTAGTAAAAGTGCCCGCAAAAGTCAACAAAAAATTTCCTTTCGCACGTGAAACCCATTCACCAGTTCGGTGCAAAGAGCTATATTGTGCTTAAAAATCTATTTGACTTCTCTGTGGTATAAGTTCAAAATAACCATTATATAGGTTTTTGATTGTCGTTTAATACTACATATTGTGGAATATGCAGAAGTTTCTAAGGAAGGGATGAAGTCATGTTTACGGAGATAGAAAAGAGAGACGGAACTATTGTGCCCTTTGAGGCCGGAAAGATCACCGATGCGATTGCCAAGGCAGGCAAGGCAACGGGAGAATTTGACGAAAAGGTGGCCAAACGACTCACTATACGGGCCTTAGACCTCGCCCAGCAGGCGCTTGGCGACAAGGCCCCTTCGGTGGAGGAGATTCAGGATATCGTGGAGGAGATATTGCTTGCCTCCACCTATCGCAAGACGGCCAAGGCCTATATTCTCTACAGGGAGCAGCATGCGAGGATCAGGGATATCGCCAATAAGGCGACCGTTGACCTGGTCGATCAATACCTGAATAAGACGGACTGGCGCGTCAACGAGAACAGCAATATGGCGTTTTCTCTCCAGGGATTGAATAACTATGTTTCCTCGGAGGTGAGCAAGGTCTATTGGCTCAGCGAGATCTATACACCTGAGGTCAGGGAGGCCCACATACAGGGAGATTTCCACATTCATGACCTTAATATCCTTTCCGTGTATTGCGTGGGATGGGATTTGCATGATTTGTTGGCAGAGGGATTCAGGGGTGTGTGGGGGAAGGTGGAAAGCGGGCCTGCCCGACACCTGCGGAGCGCACTCGGGCAGATCGTGAATTTCTTTTACACACTCCAGGGGGAGGCCGCAGGCGCCCAGGCATTCTCCAATTTTGACACCCTGCTCTCCCCCTTTATACGGTTCGACGGCTTGGATTACAGGGGTGTGAAGCAGGCCTTGCAGGAATTTATCTTCAATATCAACGTGCCGACAAGGGTAGGCTTTCAGACACCCTTTACCAACATCACCCTGGACCTTGCCGTGCCAGGGTACTACGCGGATCAACCAGTCATTATCGGCGGCAAACCACAGGATGCTCCGTATGCGGAGTTTCAGAAGGAGATGGATTTGTTTAACAAGGCCTTCTTAGAGGTGATGGCAGAGGGCGATGCAGGCGGAAGGGTATTTACCTTTCCTATTCCCACGTACAACATCACCAGGGAGTTTGAGTGGGAAAACCCACTACTAACAGACCTCTGGGCGATGACAGCCAAGTATGGGGTCCCCTACTTTTCCAACTTCGTCAACTCGGACATGAAGCCCGAGGATGCGAGGAGCATGTGCTGCCGGTTACGGATAGACAATAGGGAGCTGGAAAAGAGAGGAGGAGGGCTGTTCGGCTCAAACCCCTTAACCGGCTCGATCGGGGTGGTCACGATTAATATGCCGAGGATTGGCTATCTCAGCAACAACGAAGAGGAATTTCTGACAAGGCTGATGGACCTCATGTCCCTGGCAAAGGAGAGTCTGGAGATAAAAAGGAAAATCTTGGAAAGGTTTACCGATGGGGGCCTCTATCCCTATACGAAGTACTACTTGAGGGATGTAAAGGAGCGGTTCGGTGAGTATTGGAAGAACCATTTTTCCACCATCGGGCTTGTCGGCATGAATGAGGCCTGCAGGAACTTCCTTGGCAGCACGATCGGCGAGAGATACGGAAGGGAATTCGCCTTGAGGGTCATGGATTGCATGAGAGAGCGGCTCCTGGAGTTTCAGGCAGAGACAGGGAATAACTATAACCTCGAGGCCACTCCTGCGGAGGGCACCTCGTACAGTCTGGCCAGGATTGATAGGGAAAAGTTTCCTGATATTATCACGGCGGGAAACGGAAACATGGACGAGTCTTACTATACCAATTCCACCCATCTTCCTGTTAACTTTACGGATGACGTTTTCGAGGCCCTTGATCTGCAGGACAGCATCCAGCAGAAATACACAGGAGGAACGGTTTTTCATATCTACGCGGGCGAGAAGGTCACCAACCCGGATGCCATAAAATCCTTGGTGAAGAGGGTATGTGAAAACTATCATATCCCCTATTTCACCTTTTCGCCCACCTTTAGCGTCTGCCCCACCCATGGGTATCTGCACGGAGAGCATGAATTCTGTCCGAAATGTGGTGCGGAGTGTGAGGTGTACTCGCGAGTCGTTGGGTACCTCAGGCCGTTGAAGCAATGGAACAAGGGCAAGCAAGAGGAATTCAGGATGAGGAAGACGTTCAAGGTATGATTATAGGGGGGTTCCAGAGATTTTCCCTGATCGATTACCCGGGAAAGATATGCGCTATTGTCTTCACCCAAGGGTGCAACTTTCGGTGCCCTTACTGCCACAACCCAGAGCTCGTTGATATAAACCCCTTAGGGCGCCAGGAAATAGCGCAGGATGAAATATTGTCCTTTCTGGAGGCGAGGAAGGGTAAGCTCGATGCAGTCACGATAACAGGCGGCGAGCCTCTTTTGCAATCCGATATAGGCGATTTCCTGTCCTCGGTGAAGGCGCTTGGCTATGTGGTAAAATTGGATACCAACGGGAGTTTTCCCTCACGGCTGGAGATGGTACTAAAAACCAATGCCGTGGATTACATCGCCATGGACATAAAGGCGCCTATCGACAAGTACGAACAGATAGTCAGGAGGAGCATTGAAAAGGAGCGGATTCTCAGCAGCATCAAAATGATTATGGATCGAGCGCCTGATTATGAATTCAGGACCACGGTGGTACGGTCCCTCTTGGAGGAGGATGACTTTCTCGAAATCGGCACGATGATACAGGGCTCTCGTTTATATATTCTTCAGAGGTTTGTCCCATCCAAGGTGCTCGATGATCGATTCCTGAATGCCGATACATACTCAGATAATGAGTTACATGCCATTCGGGATCAGATGGATAGCTATGTAAAGCGGTGTATCATACGGTGACCCGATGCCCTGCTAGAGGCAAGGCAAGCCATGCTTTCGCAGCGGCCCTCATGCCATTATCAGCCGCACCGCATCGTTCCACATGACATGGTCAAGACAGGTGTGATATACGAAAAAAGAAGGGGTTTCATTTCGGAAAGGAGGACAGGATATGAGGATACTGTTTTGTACAGGAGGTAGCGAGAGATCTGAGAACGCCATAAGGGCTGCCGCGCCCCTGGCAAAGAAGCTCGGAGCCAAGGCAACCGTCCTAAGCGTGGGCCCTCCCCCTGATATGATACACAAACTGCTCGGTGCGGAATTCAGGATGTCCGAGGTGACGATAGAAACGGATAAAGCGGTGATTAAAAATACCACCAAATACGTGGAAAGCGGTGTTAAGATACTCAAGAAGGTCGGTGTTGAGGATGTGCTCGCAAAAACCACCCGGGGAGAGATTGCGGAAGAGATCCTGAAGGAAGCGGAAAGCGGAGACTATGATTTCATCGTGGTATCTGCCAAGGGAAAGCCAGGGGATCGACACCTTCTGGGGAGCAACACCAGGAAGGTTCTTGCAAAGGCGAAGTTACCCGTTTATGTGGTGTAGCAGGGTGTTTATTTAGAGATTGCCATTTCAATCTCATCCACCACCTTTTGTGCCGCCTTAGTTGGGTTCTCGGAATCCCTGATAGGCCTGCCTACCACAAGGTAATCAGCGCCGCGCTTGATCGCCTGATAGGGCGTAATAATCCTCTTTTGGTCGTCCTTGTTCAGGACAGACCAGGAGGGCCGTATGCCAGGGGTAACGGCGATGAAATCCTTCCCCAATGCAGCCTTCACTGCTTCCACCTCTAGGCCCGAGCACACAACACCCGCACATCCGGCCTCTTTAGCTATGTGTGCCCTCAGCATGACCAGCTCGGTGAGATGAGAGACGTATTTTTCCTGATAACCTAATTCCTTGAGGGCTTTGCTGTCAAGGCTTGTGAGCACCGTGACTGCCAGTATCTTGATGCCCGAGGGATTATTCTCTACAACGGTGCGGAGCAGGCCCCTTCCCTCATCGCAATGGACGGTGGTGAAGGTAATACCATAGGTGCTCGCCGCGAGGAATGCGCCTTTTACCGTGGCTGGGATGTCATGGAACTTGAGATCAAGAAATATCCCGGCCTCGCTCCTGTCCTTGATGGCATCGAAGATCTTCGGTCCTACGCCCACGAACAACTCCAGTCCAACCTTGAAGATACCCACGTGATCCTTTAAGAGGTCCACATATTCGATCGCCTCGTCATAGGTGGCAACGTCGAGGGGAAATATAAGGCAGTCCTTGGGGTTTTTCATCTCAGCTTCTCCCTGTCTAAATGGTGTCGCACGATGATGGAGTTCCCTGAGCTGGAGCCGGTCAGGAGATATAAAAAATTGGACACGTGCTGAAAAAAAGTATACATTGAGAATACAAAGGCCACCGTAGCTCAGATGGCAGAGCACCTCACTCGTAATGAGGATGTCGGCGGTTCGACTCCGCCCGGTGGCTCCAGGCTGAATTCCCCGCTCTTATCACCTCAAAGGCATGAACGGGAGGGCTATCGGT
>CAYPNL010000268.1:0-3181 GCA_964412045.1 uncultured Desulfobacteraceae bacterium | reverse complement strand
GTGAATTTGCGGCAACGAGATAGGTAAGGTAACGGGGGTTTTCTATCTGGTTGAGGAATTTTCCTGCCTCATCAGGAAGATTCGGAGAAAGGGCAATCACATCCTGGGCTAGGCCACGGAGACTTCGTTGAAGGGCATCTAGCTCAACACCGGCCTCCACTACGTCCGGTGCCAGGGAAACCCGGGCTCGGAGAAAGGGATCGGTTTCAATCCAGTGATCAATCCGGATGCGCTCCAAGCCCTGTACAATAACCTGAAGGGTGCCATCCTCTGATTCCACTACATGGTAAATCTTGGCTATAGTTCCGATTTCATACATGTGCCCTGGTTGTGGTTGCTCGATAGAGCCATCCCTCATGGCAACAAGGCCAATGAAGTGATCCCCCTTCATAGCATCTTTGATCAATTTGACCGACCGAGGAATGCCAACCGACAGGGGAAGTACCGAGAAGGGGAATGCCACCGTGTTTCGTAAGGGCAGAATGAGGAACTCAGATGGGATATTCTTGAGCTCCTCGTCGTATTCTAAAGGTTTTATGAACGTCGTCATCGCCTGCTCACTCCTCTTTAAAGTCGCTTCACTAAGGTGAGCGATATGTTTTATCCAACGGCTC
Source organism: uncultured Desulfobacteraceae bacterium (assembly GCA_964412045.1). Lineage (GTDB taxonomy): Bacteria > Desulfobacterota > DSM-4660 > Desulfatiglandales > B25-G16 > B25-G16. The sequence continues at coordinate 2,567 of CAYPNL010000268.1, read as the reverse complement.
GTTTCCACCAATCAAGCTGATCATCAATAATTTCCATGCCTCTTTTTTAGTTATCCATCAGAATAAAGTTAGTCATTGAACAGTATCTTTTCAAGAGACTCGTTGTTGTTAGGCTTATCTTGCCAAAAAGAGGAATGGCTGCAACACGTTAGCCTTTTGAAACTACCTGGTGAATGGGCATAGGGGTGTCTTTTTTCTCATCATACCCGCTGACAGGGGGCATCAGCGTGCCGCTTCAAACCATGCGCACAAGCACCTGGTCATTGTCTTCTAGGGTCTTTGTCTGTGTGAGGGCATGGTCCTTGGACCACAGCTGACTACCCGTATTCCATAATGGCACACGGAGGAAAAAATCAAAAGTGATTGATAAAAAAGGGGTTTATCGCTCATTCCATAAACCCCTTCATCGTGCATGGTAGGCGGTGCGGGGTTTGAACCCGCGACTTCCACCGTGTGAGGATGGCACTCTCCCGCTGAGTTAACCGCCCAGTTGTGCAGTACTTAATATTTTGATACTACAACCAAAATACATTTGCAATTAAAAATAATTACGGTAACTGCGAGAGCCACTGGTGCCCAGGAGCAACCAGGATAGATCGGCCATTGTTTGAGAATATCTGATATCCCTCATCCTCATCTATGAGTTGAATTGCCGGTATGCCCAGAGCGTTTTGAAATTTCTTGAGCGTTGCGGATGGCTTGGAATCCGACATCTTTGCCTCTATCAAGGCAACCGGTTTACGCCTATTTGCAATTAAAAAGTCTACCTCTTGATGTTCCTTGTTTCTTATGAAATGGAGAGAGAAGTTGCCATAGCCCAGATCATTCCAGTTTGTTACCGCCCGCCATAGCTCTATGGCTACCATATTCTCAAAACGTTGAGAAGGCTCTTCTATGCGAGGCGCATCCCACAGATATATCTTGCGTTCTTTTTGAATGGCCCGTGCAATGCTCTCGGTCCACGGGGAAATAGTAAAAATCAAGAAGAATCTCTCAAACGCCGATAACCAGCCTCGAATCGAATTATAGGATACCTTTAAATCGGATGCGAGGGAGGGGACCGAGAGAGGAGCACCCACTTTAGAAGGCAGCATGGAGTAAAGGGTCTCCATATCCGAGACGGATTTGATCCCTGTAAGATCGCGAATATCCTCCCGAATCAATTGGCTGGAATACGTATTCGACCATCGCCTGTACGTCACTGTCCTATTCGCTAAAAACGGTTCAGGGAAACCGCTTTGCATAGATAGCCGTGACCACTCTTTTCTAAGCCTTCCGCTGCCTTCCAGGCTGATTTGTATCGGATTCTCCAGGAAGTCATCAATAGGGAGATTTCTCTTACCCAGTTCTGAAATCGTAAAGGGCCATAAATGAAAAATAGTCAAGACTATTTTTCAATCTGATTAAAAATTGTCAAAAGTATAATGCAACTCAGAAACCCAACGTATCCCGTGAGAAATCAAAAGGCTTTTGGAAATCATTGCTAATCGAGGCCGACTGATAAACGAAGGGATTGCACCTCTTCCTCGGTGAGGTGCCGGTATCTTCCAACCTTGAGGGCGCCCAACCTTAGGCTGCCGTAATGGGTCCTCATGAGCTGAATCGTTCTATGTCCTGCTGCCTCGAGCATCCTTCGTATCTCCCTCGATCGTCCCTCAGACAGGGTGATCCTCAGGAGGCTCCTGCCCTGCTCTCGTTCGAGTATCCTCACCCGGGCAGGACTGGCTAGGCCATCATCGAGCATGATCCCCTCTTGCAGTTTCCTCACTGACTGGGTTTCTATGGCGCCTTCCACGAGTACTCTATAGGTCCTCAGAACCTGAAACCTCGGGTGCGTCAGCCTGAAGGCAAGTTCACCATCATTGGTAAGAATCAGGAGGCCCTGAGAGTCAAAATCCAGGCGTCCTACCGGATAGACCCTCTCCCTGACATCGCCCAAGAGATCACGGACAATGGGCCTGCCCTGAGGGTCATGCAGGGTGCATACATACCCGAAGGGCTTGTTAAGGAGCAGGTAGAGCTTTTTGGGGGGATCCGGAATCCTTTGGCCGTCGACGATGATCGTGTCGAGTCCCCAGACCGCCTTTGACCCGGCCTTAATAATTATCTGACCGTTTACCACAACGCGGCCTAAACGGATCAATTCATCCGCTCGCCGCCGGGAGGCGATGCCGGAGCCGGCTATGATCTTGTTTAACCGCTCGCTTCCTCGATCATGCTTCTTCCCCATTATCAAGCTCTTCGATCTCCTTGAGGGTGGGGAGCGATGAGAGGTCCTTTAAATCGAAGATCTCAAGGAACCTCTTGGTTGTCCCGTAGATAATCGGCCTGCCAGGCAGCGGTTTCCTCCCCATAACCCTAATCAGCCCCTTTTCAAGGAGCATCCTTAGAATACCGCCGACATCTACACCCCGTAATCTTTCGATCTCCTGACGAATTATGGGCTGTTTATAGGCAATAATCGTCAATGTTTCAAGCGCTGCCCTGCTGAGCTGGGTTGGCGTTGAGGCCAATAGATTGGCGATATACGGTCGATACCTGGGAACCGTGCGGAATTGGTACCCCTC
>CAYPNL010000267.1:0-7083 GCA_964412045.1 uncultured Desulfobacteraceae bacterium | reverse complement strand
AACATCTCCTGAAACACGGGGATCACGAACACCATGATGACGGCCATCACAAGTACGCCGATAATCAAGACGGCAATGGGATAGACAAGGGCTCCCTTCACCTTTGATTTGAGCTTTTCGGCCTTTTCAATGTAAGCAGCAAGGCGTTGCAGAATGGTATCTAGGATGCCGCCAACCTCGCCAGCGGCAACAAGATTGACGAATAACGCATCAAACACCTTAGGGTGTTTATTCAGGGCATCCGCCAGGGTCGACCCACCTTCCACATCCTTGGTGACCTGTTTGAGCATGCCCTTGAATGTCTTGTTTTCCATCTGTTCAGATAATATATTCAGGCCTTGCACGAGAGGGAGGCCTGCATCGATCATGGTCGAGAACTGCCTGGTGAAGATCACGAGGTCTTTCTTTGTGACCTTTGGCTGCATGAATGGGAGGCTCTCGAATATATCCTTGGGCTTTTTCTTGAGCTTCGTAACCTCGATATTCTTTCTCTTCAGCTGGATACGCGCGATCCTCTCATCCGCAGCCTCAAGCTCTCCTTTTAGGACCCGCCCCCTTTTGCTCTTGCCAACGTAGGTAAAGATTGGCATGGCTTCTCCTCCTCGCAGGTTAGGGAATTTTAATAACCGTTACAACATTGATAGGCTAATGTATCTTTAGCGGTAATGTCAAGAAATCTCTTATGTTTTTCCAATTAGTTGCTCCAATAGGGCAATCTTCGGCGAAGGATCCGCTCTTTTCGCGATCACTTTTTTAAATACACGCACTTGACATTTGCATTTTCGATATTAATTTATCCTTTTGTAAATTTCCCCAAGCAAACCATATGTTAAAAGGAGGCATATAATGAAGATTAGACCATTGCATGATCGGATAATCGTAAAGAGGGTTGAGGAAGAGGAAAAAACAAAAGGGGGCATTATCATCCCTGACACCGCCAAGGAAAAGCCAATAGCGGGAACGATCATCGCTGTGGGATCTGGAAAAAGCGAGAGCAAGGGCAATGAAAAGGTGCCCTTGGATGTAAAGGAGGGGGATAAGGTGCTATTTTCCAAGTATGCGGGGACTGAGGTTACCATAGATGGCGAGGAGCTCCTCATCATGAAGGAAGAGGATATTATCGCCATCGTTAAATAGCAAATCTAACATTCGAGGAGGAGAAGATTATGGCTGCAAAGGAAATCAAATATGATAGCAAGGCAAGGGAGGCAATATTGAGGGGCATTGACACCCTGGCAGAAGTGGTTAAGGTAACTCTCGGCCCGAAGGGAAGAAACGTTATCCTGGAGAAATCCTGGGGAGCCCCTACCATTACCAAGGACGGTGTTACCGTTGCCAAGGAGATTGAACTTGAAGACAAGTTCGAGAATATGGGCGCCCAAATGGTGAAAGAAGTCGCTTCAAAGACCTCAGACGTTGCAGGTGATGGAACAACAACCGCTACACTTCTGGCCCAGTCGATATACCACGAAGGCTCAAAGCTCGTCGCTGCAGGAGCCAATCCGATGGCCTTGAAACGTGGGATCGAGAAAGCGGTAGATACGGTGATAGAGGAACTCAAGAAGATATCAAAACCCACAAAGGAGCAGCAGGAGATTTCTCAGGTTGGGACCATATCTGCAAATAACGATCGCACGATCGGCAACATCATCGCCGAGGCAATGGCCAAGGTCGGAAAAGAGGGGGTCATTACCGTTGAGGAGGCCAAGAGCATGGAAACGACCCTGGAGATCGTCGAAGGAATGCAGTTCGACAGGGGTTACCTCTCCCCCTATTTTGTGACCGATCCGGAGAAGATGCAGACCACCTTGGAAGAGCCTTACCTCCTGCTCCATGAGAAGAAGATTAGCAACATGAAGGATATGGTTCCCTTGCTCGAGCAGATTGCCAAGATGGCAAAGCCGCTTCTCATTATCGCCGAGGATGTGGAGGGAGAGGCACTCGCCACCTTGGTAGTAAACAAGCTGAGGGGCACCCTTAAGGTCGCAGCCGTCAAGGCGCCCGGCTTTGGGGATAGGCGAAAAGCCATGCTCGAGGATATCGGGATCCTCACCGGCGGCAAGGTAATATCCGAAGACCTAGGCTTGAAGCTGGAGAACGTGAGCATCAACGACCTTGGAACAGCAAAGATAATCAATATTGATAAAGACAACACGACCATCGTAGATGGCGGTGGAACGAGGAGTGATCTGGAGGGGAGAGTCAAACAGATCAGGGCCCTGATCGATGACACCACGTCGGATTACGACAGGGAAAAGCTTCAGGAGAGGCTTGCCAAGCTGATCGGCGGTGTGGCGGTCATCAACGTGGGAGCCGCCACCGAGACGGAGATGAAGGAAAAGAAAGCTCGGGTTGAGGATGCCCTTAACGCGACCAGGGCTGCAGTGGAAGAAGGCATTGTCCCTGGCGGCGGCGTTGCATTGCTCAGGTGCATCGATGCATTGTCCAAAGTGAAACTGGAAGGAGACGACCAGCTTGGCGTCAATATAGTGAAGAGGTCGCTTGAAGACCCGCTCCGGCAGATTGCCAACAATGCAGGTCTCGAGGGCTCGGTAGTTGTCGAAAAGGTCAAGGCTGAAAAGGGCGCCTTTGGGTTGAATGCCGATACCGGTGAATATGAGGATCTTGTAAAGACCGGGATCATTGACCCCACCAAAGTGGTACGGTTTGCCCTTCAGAATGCAGCATCAGTGGCAGCTCTCATGTTGACGACCGAGGCACTGGTGGTCGAGAAGCCGAAGGAGGAGCCGGCAGCACCGCCTATGCCCCCAGGAGGTGGATATGGAGGAATGGGAGGCATGATGTAAGCTCCCTTCAAATTGTTGCCATACAATCGGGCGACCCCTTAAAAAGGGTCGCCTTTTTTCATCTGTAATGGGGATGAAATAGCGTATAATACCCTCTATGAAGGTATTCTCGCAGTTTCTCGACATCATTTACCCTCCACGCTGTGCCCTCTGCGGCCGGTTCATATCCTCTAGCGAAAAGCACCGCCACCCAAGGCATATATGCGATCACTGTGTCCAGGCCCTCATACCTATCACCCATCCCCTGTGTACCGTGTGCGGCGTACCGTTCCCCTCATCCAGCGGTACGGACCACCCCTGTGAAAACTGTGTTCGGAGGATGCCGTGGTATGATTTCATGAGAGCCCCATATCTGTATGCGGGACCGCTCATGAACGCTATACAGAGGTTCAAATATAACTCCGAAACTCACCTCGCCTCCTCCCTCGGGGGCTTGTTGTCGGTCTTTGCGAGAACCTTTTTATCCCATCCAAAGGAATTCGTGGCGGTCCCCGTGCCTCTCCATGCGCACAGATTAAGAGAGAGGGGCTTTAACCAGAGCCTTTTGTTGGCCAAGGTCGTTTCCTCAGACCTTAAAACTTCGTTGGACTACCTGTCACTCATCAGGAAAAGGGATACCAGATCCCAAACGGGTCTTGGAGGTAAGGAAAGGAGAAGCAATGTTGCAAACGCCTTTTCGGTCACCTCAGCGGCGATCTTCAAGGGCAAAAAAGTGCTCCTGATCGATGATGTCCTCACCACTGGGTGCACGCTCAATGAATGCGCCAGGACACTGAAAAAATCGGGAGCACTCGAGGTACTGTGTTTCGCTCTGGCAAGGACCGTCAACGATTGAACCGGAGTAGCCCTTAACCGAGATAAGCGCTCGAAGGCAGAGAAAAACGTTGCAATCCACCCCACGGCTTGTTACCTTATTTTTATCTTAATCGCGAAGACGTGTGCTGTCTGAACCTATGGCAACACCAAAAGGACCGAGAGAATATCGATGAGGAGCGCTTTGAGGAGCTTCCAGCCCTTGTGTGTCTAAAAGGCTTTCTCAGGGCATACGCGAGGATTCTCAACGTAAACGAGGGGCAAATGATGTATGGCTATGTGAAAAGGTTTCTCGAATGGAAGATTTCCTTTCAAAGATAAAGTCCCAACAGGATATAAGATCGTTCGTCGAACAGGTGAAAGGGCAAGGTCAAAGGGTAGTATTTACGAACGGGTGTTTCGACATCCTTCATAATGGTCATATACACTACCTGTCCGAGGCGAGGTCTTTTGGACATTGCCTGATCGTGGGCCTCAATAGCGACAGATCCGTCCGTCACATGAAGGGGAAAGGCCGGCCCCTGCTGCTCCAGAGGGCAAGAGCGGAATTGCTTGCCGCCCTCTGTTTTGTCGATGGGGTCGTAATCTTTGATGAGGACAATCCCCTGGCTCTTATAGAATATCTCATGCCGAACGTGCTGGTGAAAGGCGCGGATTGGTCCGAAGATGAGATCGTAGGAGCCACTATCGTGAAGAAGGCGGGAGGTCAGGTACAACGAATACCCCTTGTTCCCGGTATCTCCACAACGGAGATCATTCGACGGGTCGCAAACATGCTCTCGACACAGAGTAATGAGGAAGAGCCATCTCGCTAGCAAGAGAAGTGCTTTGGTAATCGCATGCGCCCATAGCTCAGATGGATAGAGTAACGGACTACGAATCCGTAGGTCGCAGGTTCGAATCCTGCTGGGCGCACCATTCGTTACAAGGCGCTAGCCAGTTGCGGTTAACCCTCTTTTTTCCGTGTGAGAATCTGTGCCCTTGACCATCTGGAAATCTTTCTCTATACTGGCCCCGAAAAACAGTCTTAGTGTTCTTGTATTGAACCCTGCGGTGATATTCGCTATACGAGATGTTTGAACCTGTGTTGGAGAATGGAAGCCCATCCCAAATCGCCAAATTTTTTTAAGATAGTGTTCATTGCGCTCCCCTTGCTGTTTTGGGTAGGGTGTGCCGCTGATACAGCTTCTCTGAAAGTACCGGAGAAACGGCCTCCAGATAGCACAATAGTAAGGGAATCAGGGGAAAAGGCACCTGGGAACCTGCCGGACCAAGGGACTGCTTCCCCGAAGGGAATCGAGCAGGCAAGGCTCTTAACGTCTCACCCAGAACTCCAAATACCGACGCAGGACCCTTCATCGGCCGAATCGGAAGACAAAGCTTTGATTGCTCATTCCGATAGTATCGAGAGAACAGCGAATTCTGCTGCTTCGCCCAAGCCCGAGAACACGAAAAAGGAATGCCTTGCCCTTCCAAGCGAGCGAGAGAGGATAGCCCTTGCTCACACCGAGGTTGAGGAAGAACGGATTTCTATTCCTCCAGAAATCGATGGATCCAATGAGTTTGTAATGCTTTCCCAGAGCGATGACGAGAAGCCAATCAGCATTCCTATTTGGCTTGAGCAAGGGAAATCCGTTCCCTCTTCTGAGGAGGTAGAGGGAGCGCACCGGATTGCATCCATACCAAAGGGCACGGATGCACGAAAGCTTTCCCTTCCTGAAGGGGGTGAGAAAGAGCAAGGTATGCCTGTGGATGCCGAGCGCCCCGGGCCTCTAAGAGAAGAAACGCAAAAGCAATTGGCTCAGGGAATGCTCGATTCCGCGCTTGAGTTCTGCCAGGCCTCAAACGATTTTTGGGAGCAGGGGGATCTATACAATGCGATCGATGCCCTTGATCAAGCCTACTCCCTTATCCTAAGGGTTAGCCCTAAGGATGATTCCGAGCTTCTCCAGCAGAAAGATGATTTACGCTTCACCATATCCAAGAGGATAATCGAGGTTTACTCCTCCAGGTTTACCGTTGCCAACGGTCGAAATTCCGTGATTCCACTTGCAATGAATAATCATGTGGAGGGGGCACTGAACCTGTTTAAAGGCAGGGAGAGGAAGTTCTTCCTTGATTCCTATAAGCGTTCAGGCAGGTACCGCCCGGCAATACTGCGAGCTCTCAAAGAGGAGGGCCTTCCCGAAGAGCTTTCATGGCTACCCCTCATAGAGAGTGGATTTAAGGTGAAGGCTTTTTCGAGATCTCGAGCCCTGGGCTTATGGCAGTTTATCGCCTCAACAGGATATAAATTCGGCCTCAAAAGGGACAGGTGGGTCGACGAGAGAATGGATCCGGGAAAATCGACTCGAGCCGCAATTCTATACCTGAAGGAGTTGCATCAAATCTTCGGTGACTGGACAACAGCTTTGGCAGCCTATAACTGTGGCGAGGGCAGGGTGCTGAGATGCATCCAGACACAAAGGATCAACTACCTGGACAATTTTTGGGATCTCTATGAACGGCTCCCCATGGAGACGGCATTCTATGTGCCGAGATTCTTAGCGGTGCTCCATATCCTGAAAGATCCCGAGGCCCACGGCCTCACTTTGCCTGCTGTGGATGAGGAAGTTGAGACCGAAGCAGTCACCATCGACAAACAGGCGCACCTGAAGACGATAGCACAGCACACCGGAGTACCGTATGATCTCCTGGCAGAAATCAATCCCTCTTTGCGCCATGACTTCACCCCTGACAGGCCTTTTTCTTTTAAGATGCCTAAGGGTAAGGGGCAGGTTTTGCTCTCGAACGTGGGCGATATACCGGTGTGGCATCCTCCTGTACCGGCCTATGTCGTCCACAAGGTTCGAATAGGCGAGACCTTGTCTGCTATTGCCCGCAGGTATGGGACAAGCGTCAGCTCAATCATGAGGCTCAACAGCCTTAAGAGCAGCCACTTCATAAGGGCTGGCTGGAGGCTTAAGATACCAACGAGCAGGAAGTACGAGATCCAGAGGGCAGAGAGCTCAGGAGAATCCACATCACCGGGGAGGGCGGGGTCGGTGCGGTATGCAGTACAAAAAGGCGACTCGCTCTGGAGGATAGCTCAGCGATTTGGGACTACCACCAATGCCATACAGTCCGTAAATCGGCTCAAGGATACCCATCTCAGCATTGGTCAGATCCTTTTGATACCGAAAGGCCCGAGCACTGCCGAGGAGATACAAACTAAGACCTATATTGTATCAAAAGGAGACTCCCCGTATTTGATCGCCAAGAGGAACCGCATGGAGCTTTCGCAGTTTCTCAATATCAATAACCTATCGCCCCGAAGCACTATTTTCCCCGGGCAGGTGCTCCTCGTGAGAGCGGAATAGGTTTTGGAACCCTCAGAATGGAATCCGCCTCTTGTCTAGACGATTGGTGCCTGTACGCCGAGTAATTGCGAAAAATTAGTGAAGCTTTGCCTCAAACCGATGAA
>CAYPNL010000266.1:0-2768 GCA_964412045.1 uncultured Desulfobacteraceae bacterium | reverse complement strand
CGAGATCTTGGGCACCGAAATCGGCAGAGAGGAGATAGCGCACCACCTTTCTTCTCTCGGTATGGCGGTAAGGGAAAACGACAGCAACCGGATGGAGGTGAAGCCGCCATCCTTCAGGGTAGACCTCACCAGAGAGGCAGATCTCATCGAGGAGATCGCACGTCTCGTTGGTTATGATACCATACCGGTTACGCTTCCGGCTATACGCTCCGGCCAGGAGGATACCGCTGTAATAAGCCTGAGGGATCGAATCAAGGCCCTACTGGTGGGAGCTGGTTTCCTGGAGCTCGTTACCTATAGCTTTATCTCCCCAAAATCTGTTGAGATGCTCGGGGCTGATGAGCACAGCGTTCTGTATTCCTTTGTGAAGCTTCTGAATCCCCTTTCTATCGATCAATCTGTCATGAGGACCTCTCTGATGCCTGGGCTGCTCTCATCCGCTCGGTTAAATGCTATGCGGGGGCAGTATAACCTGCGGATCTTTGAATGGGGGAAGATCTTCTTGCAGGGAGATGAGGAGCTGCCTCACGAGAAGGAGTTCCTTGCCGCTCTTTTGAGCGGCAAGGTTTCCAGCCACCAGTGGTATCAGGCGCCGCGGGAGGTTGATTTTTTCGATATCAAGGGGACAGCGGAACATATCCTTGAAGGGCTCGGGATTGAAGAGCCGAGTTTCGTTAGAAATGAGCCCAAAGAGGGGATTGACCCCCACGAATATGCCAAGATCCTTTGCTCCGGCTCTGAGGTCGGGACAATCGGGAGGGCGTCAAAGGATGCAATGGCCGGCTATGAACTGGAGGGTAAGACCTACCTTCTGGAGCTTGACATCGAGGCCCTTTTGCCGCATGTTTCGTGGGTAAGGGGGTTCACGCCCATCGCGAAATATCCATCGGTGAGGAGGGATATATCTATTGTCGTGCAGCGATCAACAGAGACAGCAACCCTCATCGGTATTGTCAAGGAAATGGGCAAAGACCTGGTAGAGTCCGTTGCCATCTTCGACGTCTACGAGGGCAAGGGAATCGATAGTAAGGAAAAGGCTATAGCCTTCAGAATACACTATAGATCGAAAGACAAGACCTTAACTGATGATGAGGTAAACAAGGTTCACGAGGAGGTTATAACAGAAATCCGTCGCCGGACAGGGGGGAGATTGAGAGAGGGTCAGACATAGAATTGTTGAGCGAAGTGAGATTCCATGTTTAGCTAACAATTTCCTTCGTCTATGCACCTGAGGCGCCATTCGGCGGAGAGGAAGCGATGGGGTCATGTGCTGCCATGGAAATTCCGGATAACAAACGCTTTTTGAGGATTGGAGAGGTAAGCCGGATAATCGGGGTAAAGCCGTATGTGCTTCGCTATTGGGAGTCCGAGTTTTCCATCCTGAAGCCGAGAAGGGCCGATTCAAGGCAGAGGACTTACAGGAAGGAGGATATCGAAACCCTCGGAGAGATAAAAAGGCTGCTCTATGAGGAACGGCTCACCATAGAGGGCGCCAAAAAAAGGCTCAAGCCGCTGAAGAAGAATGCCCCCGCAGATCAAACGAAACTGCTGCGGGAGGTCAAAGAAGAGCTTTCCCGGATCCTCAAGATCCTTGAGTAATGCAGGCTGGGGCCTCCCCTTCTCCGTGTGCTGCACGCATACCGCTCGAATCATCTCCTTTGAACAATCGATTATTTCGGCATCAAAAAAGATCACTCTTGTTTAAAATCGAATCTTTATTTGGACAGCATTTTTTGCCGAAAAAGCATGAATTGAAAATCCCCCTTTGGGAAGGGGGATTGAGGGGGATTTCTTAACAAGAGCCCGTATAAATCCCCCTGACCCCCCTTTAAAAAAAAGGGGGGTAGATCAAGCTTCTAGAATTGGAACCTCAATCCTTCTGGCTGCTTCGATCAGCTTGTTGTCCAGGGTGGCAATTGGAAGGCCTTCCCTCATTGCAAGATGCAGATATGAAGCATCATAGCTCGATAAATTATATGCCCTTGCCAAAGCCAAGAGCTCTTTCATCATCTCTGGGGGTTCATATTCCACAACGATCGGAAGTTGAGATAGCAAAGTTAGGAACCGTATACTATCTGATTCACTGAATCGCCTCTGTCTTTCGGCCACTATCAAAACATTTACCACCTCGAGGGGCCAAATCGAGGGGACGACGGCAGTTGCTCCTGTAAGCTTGTCCAGAACCGCATCGGCGTATTTGTTTGTGTCATCTTTGAAGTACCATGACATAACAACAGAATTATCGACAACGAAATGTTCGATCACTAACGCCTTCCTTCTTCAATCATGCCTCGAATTGAGATCCCATCAAGACGGTGTTTGTCGCGGAGTTTTCGTATTTCAAAGATGACTGATTTGGTGTCTGCTTTTTTTGCAGGATCAGGGGGTTGTAATACAGCGACCGGAACGCCGTGTTTCGTAATGGTTATACGTTCACCCTTGAGTACCCGCTCCAATAACTTGGGCAGATGGGTTTTGGCTTCATATGCGCCTATAGTTTCCATAGCAAAACTCCTCAGACCAGTATTAGACTAGTCTAATACTGGATTGATTCAATTGTCAACCGTCGTATTGAGATCAAACTGTCGCTTGCAATGCTGATGGTTTCGTAAAACGTCGTCACCCCGTTAGAAAACGGGGTCCAGGTTCTTGTAACTCTTTGAAAATACTGGATTCCTCCCGGACTCGATCCGGGATCCGCCCTGGCCGGAAAAGCCCGGCACGGGCAGGCCGGAATGACGAAAAATGGTGCTTTGCGGCTTTTTACG
>CAYPNL010000265.1:0-7060 GCA_964412045.1 uncultured Desulfobacteraceae bacterium | reverse complement strand
ACTCTAATACACCCTTTATGTACTTTCTCCTCTTCCCCGTTCCCTTGAGGCCTTTAAAGACAGTTCTTTGCAGTTCATCTTGAAAGATAAGCCCAAGCTCATATTCAACCCTCTTAGATCTGACCTTTTCGATGGCGCTACTTCTATGCAAATATTCCTGGTGCTCAGCTATCCCCGTCATTAGTTCGTCAATGCCGCGTATGTCCTCGGGTTTGCTGGCCACGGACACTGTTTGGATCACTCGAGGCGCCCATTCACCCTCCTCAGCACATCCAGCGGGAAGAACTGATTGAAGATAACGAAGGCAACTATTAGCATCATCTAAATCGGCCTTGTTCATCACGATAATGTCTGCGATCTCCATGATTCCAGCCTTCATAACTTGAATATCATCCCCCATACCGGGGGTAACAACCAACAGACAGGTATGGGCGATGTGAATGATATCGATCTCATCTTGACCAGCACCCAAAGTCTCTACAATCACAATCTCCTTGCCCATTGCCTCCATGATGCGGATGACATCATAGGTGGCGCGAGAAAGGCCACCGAGATATCCTCTTGAAGCCATGCTCCTGATAAACACGCCCTCATCCTGAGCGTGCTTTTGGATCCTGAGTCGATCCCCCAGAAATGCACCCCCTGAGAACGGACTGCTCGGGTCAATGACAACTACTCCCACCGTCTTGCCCTGTTGACGGAATCCACCTATCAAATGATCTACCAGTGTACTTTTGCCTACGCCACCTGAACCGGTAATCCCTAATATCATTGCGTGGCCCGTATGGGGGTAAATTAATTTCATCGCGGTATTGTAATCATCCATCCCATCTTCCACCCATGTGATTAATCGGGCAGCAGCTCTACGATCGCCGATCAACAGCCGTTGCACCATCTCTTGGATTTGTTTCCTTTTTCTCATCGCCTTATCTTTCAAGATTATCCTGTATGAATCCGATGAAATCCTCTGAGAGACTTCCCGCCCTGAATACCTTATCGATTCCCATCTCCTCCATGAGGTGGATATCCTCTGCGGGAAAAGTACCGCCGGCTATCAAGAGAACGTCATCAAGTCCATTTTTCCTCATCTCTTCCACAAGCTTGGGGGTAAAGATGAGATGTTCTCCAGAGAGGTAACTCACACCAATAACATCTACGTCCTCATCAATAGCTGCGGCCACAATGCCCTTCGCAGTCTGATACATCCCGAGATATATCACTTCCATACCAGCCTCTTTGAGCATGGAGGCCACCACTTTAACGCCCCTGTCATGGCCATCAAGACCTACCTTGCTCAACAATACCTTAATCTTCTTCTTTTTTCTTTTACCCATATCAACGGCTCCATAGCAAATTATTAATCGAGATCAAAGGGAGACTCAATGATCTGCATCGGGTCATAGGGATAACCAAACACCTCGCGTACGGTACCAAGTAGCTCTCCTGTTGTACCATAGAGTTTGGTCGCATCTATCATGGCGGGGATTACGTTCTTTGCCTCCACTGCATCATTCCTGAGTTTCTTTATGGCTTCCTTGAGTTTCTTCATATCTCGTGTTTGCTTTAATTCCCTCACCTGCTCAACCTGCTGTATTGCAGATTGTTCAGTTATCCTCTGAGCGCCTAGAGGTGTAGTTTCTTCCTGTTCAGAGGTAAAGATGTTTACGCCCACGACCAATTTTTCTCCATTATCCAGTTCCCTCTGTCTCTCTACTGCCTCCGCCTCAAACTGCCGATCCAGCCATTCAGTTCTTATGGCCTCCTCCATACCGCCCACCTCTTCTACCTTTTTCATGTACTTCAGGGCATCCTCCTCAATTTTATCGGTAAGGGACTCCACGTAATATGATCCTCCTAATGGATCAGCTACATTGGTGACACCCGTCTCGTAGGCCAGGATCTGTTGTGTTCTCAGCGCCTGCAGATGTGCCTTTTCAGATGGCAGACACATTGGCTCGTCATAGGAACAGCAATGCAGGGATTGGACTCCACCTAAAACCGCGGCCAGAGCCTCGTACGCAATGCGAACTATGTTATTGAGCGGCTGCTGTGGCACAAGGGAACACCCTGCGGTATGCACCGCGAACTTGAATTGCATCGATCTGGGGTCCTTTGCGCCATATTTTTCCTTCATTAATCGCGCCCACATCCGCCTTGCTGCTCGTATCTTGGCAACTTCCTCAAAGATATCTATGTGGCAGGAGACATAGAAAGTAAACCGAGGGGCAAACTCATCGATATGCAATCCTCTCCTGATCAATTCATCAATGTAGCACATGGCTATGCCAAACCCGAAAGCCACCTCTTGCGGAGCGGTAATGCCCTGTTCTCGCAAGTCATACATATTCACGGTGGTATAGTACCACTGAGGCATCTTTCTCGTGCAGAACTCCATCACATCTGTCCCAAGCTTGATAGATAAATCCATTGGACAGGCGGACCTGAAACCACAGTAACGAAAGTGAATCGGATCATTCTGAATCGATCCTCTCAAGTCTGCAAGGTTATACCCTTCATTTTCTGCCACAGCGACATATTGGGCCATACTTACTGAGGCTGCTGTAGATGCAGTGATCACAGACCAACTCACTTTATCGAGAGGGATTCCCTTGGTGAGCGTTTCCATGTCCTTTATAGAGGTAATATTTACACCTGTCAAACCGACTTCGTTGACCGCCCATGGGTGGTCCGCATCGAGACCCATCTCATAGGTCACATCAGCAATCGTATTGAGGCCCGTACCACCGTTTTTGAATAGATACTCAACACGCTCATGTGTATCAGCGGGAGAGCCCATTCCTATGACCTCTCTCTTAGTCCAGAGACGGCCCCTGAACATATCCTTGTGGATACCTCGCGTAAAAGGGTATGTGCCGGCGTCTGGGTAATCCTTTTCGTAGTCAGCGGCCTTTCTGTCCGATGGAGTGTATATCTGCTTTAAGTCATATCCCGACCAGCTCTTATAGCTTGATGGCTTTTCATAGTAAGCCCTCAGGTAATCGTCCCAGTTTACTTCACGCGCATTTTTCGTCAATGCTTTGTTATTCCTGCTCATCGCCCCCTCCTTTCCTAGGTGAGGTTTTCAATAAATCAACATAATATCCCCCTTGCCTAACCATAGCCTGTTTCCTCCCTTGCCCCATCACGTATCCTTGACTATTTAGGTAGTTCATCGCAGATAGAGCGCCGTAATCGACCCACCGCTTCTCCTTGTACGGTTAAAACTCAATCCCTTTTTGGGCCTTAATTCCACTGTTGAAATGGTGTTTGATCTCCTTCATCTCTGTTACCATATCTGCCAACTCAATAATCTCCTGTTTTGCCTTTCTACCCGTCAGAAAGATGCATACGTGTTCCGGTTTATTCCGTAGTGAATAAATGACATCTTGTAAGGCCAAAAGGTCATAGTCTAAGACATAATTGATTTCATCAAGCACTACCAGATCGAATCGGCCTGAATGAATGGCCTCCTTGGATTTCTCCCAGGCATTCCGAGCCAGGGCTTTGTCCTCGTCCCAGCTATCCTTGGTCCACGAGAATCCCGTACCCATGGCATGTATCTCTATGTTGGGAAGCAACTTGATTGTTTCTCGCTCCCCGCTTTGTATAGCCCCCTTCATGAACTGAATCACGCATACTCTGAGGCCGTTTCCAGCGGCCCTTATTGCCGAACCGAGTGCTGAGGTAGTCTTACCTTTTCCATTGCCAGTATTCACCAAAATGAGGCCCTTTTTCATGAAATCTCCGCTACACTGGATGGCATACATTATATCGCTACGCTTGCATTATAGGAAGCTTAATTGAAACCCAGTTCGCGACAGAAAGCATGCAATCACGAAATAACTAATACATTGGTGCGAACATCATAAAGAATGAGCAAGTATTTACTATTGACATTTGCTAAAAATGATTCTACTTAATAGAAAGTGAAATTTACTTAATAGTAATTAATCAACGATAAGATACTTTCCTATCTGCTGTCAAATATTTTTTTGTCACTAGTAAAATTTACGAGCTTTTTCAGGCTCTGGTGCTTTATCCTTTAATTGTCGTGAAAGGGGTTGGCGCCCAATACCATAGCAACCATATTTTCTAAGAAAGGAGATCATGAGATAAGCTCTGCAATAAACAACATATAACGCGATTGATTATGGCGGGATGAAATGGACTATGGTTGTTTGGCAGAAGAGATAAAGGGTGAAAACAACAATGGGCGATCTAAAAACATTTAAAGGCCTCGACAAGAGCAAAAGAAAACAAAAGATTATCGATACGGCCATAGATCTTTTCCACAGAAAGGGTTATAGGGCCACTACCCTCGATGATGTATCAAAAAAACTCTCCATAAGCAAGGCAGCCCTTTACCACTATGTATCAAGTAAGGGAAATCTTTTGTCCATTATCTACATTCAAGCAATTGAAAATTTCTTTAGGGAAACCTATAAGATTTCTGAATTGGACATCTCCCCTGTTGAGAAATTAAGGCTTATTATACGGGGTCATGTTAAAAATATAATTACAAAAAATCTTCCGATGTTCGCGGTCTTCTTTAGCGAGGAAAACCAGCTTCACGATAAGGATCTTGAAAAAATAAGAAAAGAGAAAAAAAAATACAACCAGATAATCGAAAAAATAATCAAGGATGGCATATCCAAAGGCCTCATCTGGACAGCAGACCCGAAATTACACTCTTATGCTATTATAGGTATGTGCAACTGGATCTACCAATGGTACGTACCCGGCTATTCCTCCTATAGCTCAGATGAAGTCGCCGATCACTTCGTTGACTTATTGGAAAAAGGGTATCTCAAGAATGAAAATAAAAAGGTGCATCCTCAGTCGACACATGAGGTAGCCAAGACAAAAACAGAAATGTTTCAAAACGCCAGGCATCAATTGGAATCATTCATGGATCTTATCGATGAACTGGAAAAAGTCGTTCCGTAGGCAACGACCGCATAATCAAAATTTATACCTTGCACCTTCTTCCTTAAAGCAACTAACTTGATAAAGCAATGTTTCTTGCGCGCAGTCGTCTGATCATGTTGAAAAACAGGTGGCTAACTGATCTACATCCGGTTCATATCAATGACATTATTATAGTTCCGATATCTTTATTCTCACTGCTTCATGCCTATCCCGCAAGATCGATAGAGACCAGGCTGCCAACTCCAAGGTGGGATACGTCATTATTCTCCTTTTCGATTCAAACTGCTTCCCCATCTCCCAAGGATTCGGCCCATAGAGCCAGGCCACGACCAGCTTTGGGGGGGGCATCTTCAACCACCGCGTTTATGCCCTCTGATACATTAAGGAAAGAAAATGCAGGCATCTCAGGGGCAATAGCCACGCAGATCACTCCATAGACATTGGGATCATTCATGACAACTCTGAGTGCGATGGAATGGGCCTTAGCCGTACCATGTTTCATCACAGCAGGCCATATATCCAGAGGGTTTCCGAGAGGCATCAACTCGGGTGAAAGACCTGCTACCGAGCGAATGGTCTTGGCCGTAACGGAGGAAAGCCTCATCCCGTGCCTCTCCAGCGCATCACTGACCATAATGCCGGCAGCGCCACTGAAGGTGATAACCCCCACACTGCTCCCTTTCATGGGTGGAAAGCTGGCCAGGGTCTTTACCGCATAGAGCATCTTGCCGGATTCTTCAAGAAAGGTAACCCCTACCTTTTGGAGTGTAGCCTTGTATACGTTGTAGTTTCCTTCCATAGTACCGCTATGGGTCATTGCCGATACTGCCCCCCGCTCACTGCTGCCTGTTTTCAACACGACAATCGGCTTCTCCTTTACTACCCGGGCTGCCAGGGATGCAAATTCTTTTGCCCGGTTCAAACCCTCCATATGAATGGCGATGATCTTTATATCAGGATTTTCTCCCAAATACTCCAAGGCATCATAGAAGCGGATATCACAGGCATTACCTATGTCATTCGCCTTCCCGATAGTCCCACTAAATTCCATAGCCCCGACAAAAAATATCCCTGCCTGGCAAATCAGGCCCACAGGACTCCTCTCATTGCCTATCGGGATAAACAAGGTGGTAAAGCTGTTGAAATTATTCAGGACACCAAGGTATTGGGTCCAAGCTCCCTCATTCCACCCCTCCGGGCAACCTCAAGTATCCATCGCTGGATTCTTTTTCCTGTATTGTCCGCATCAGCATAACCCTAGTTCACGATAATTGCAGCTTTGACCTTTGAGACAGCACAGTCTTCGAGAATGGAGAGGGCATTCGCTCTGGGCGTTCTGATGACCGCGAGATCCACCTCCTCCCTCACCGATCTGATGGTAGGATACACCTTTGTCCCGAGGATCTCACACACCTTGGGATTAACAGGAAAGATCCTGCCCTTGTAGTCGTACTGCATCATGCTTTCCATGATATTGAAGGAACCAGGTCCGCTCTTTCTGCTGACCCCGATAAGAGACACGCTCTTCAGTTTCATAAAAGTCTTCATAACGCCTCCGTTTATGATAAGATCCTTGCGTCCACCGCCTGGCACCCCTGGCCCTCTGGGAGCACAACGATCGGGTTGATGTCCAGTTGTTGGATCTCCCCGTGTTCGTACAATAATCGTGAAACGCTCACCAGACAGTGCCTCAAGGCATCCAGATCTGCCTGTATGCCACCTCGAAATCCCTTGAGCAGAGCAGATCCTCTCGCCCCGCCAATCATCTCCCCTGCCTTCCTCTCGGTGATCGGCGCTACTTAAACCCAGATTATGCAGTTAAAAATAGCTCTCCCTTTTCCCCTGTATTTCAAGGAGATTGTACATTGTCTCTTATTCCCAAGTAGGTATGATGTCGTTTTCAGCGCCTCAGTTTACCTCCTTTTCTCTTCAATTTAGCCCTTCTCTTGCCATTCACTGATCAACTGCAATGCAGTTCAAACGATGAGTAATCATAGAAATCCGCCTGATGATTGAAATCACCTTCGCCCTAATTTTCCTCCCCTGAACAGACAAACGCAGCACATAGTTTCTTCCACCACTTCCCAACTGTCCCGGAAGAGTGAAGTACGTATGCCGCAAGGTCTTGAGC
>CAYPNL010000264.1:0-14644 GCA_964412045.1 uncultured Desulfobacteraceae bacterium | reverse complement strand
CCCGTGCTCTGCAAGGGCTGCGGCTTGTGTACCGCCTCCTGTCGATCGGGCGCCATCCATCTCAACGGCTTTGACGAGGGCCAGATCATGGCCATGATCGGGGGGATAGGGCAACCGTAGACAGACGCAGACGGATACAAATAGCTGAAGAACTTTTAGAAAGGTGGTAAGCGATTAAAGCACCGGACACATACGTGAAACACATCTATTGGCTCACCAAGGAAAAAGAGAGCTGGCTCAAAAGCACACTCGCAAAGCAAGGCATAAAGCTCAAATCGGGAAAGGCGGTCGTGTGTCCGGGTCTCGATGAGATCACCAAGATTATAAGCGTTGCTCCGGAGGTATGGAGCGGGACCTGCCAGAGACAGGGAAGCTGGTACACGAGATCGGCGAAGAACGGGTTGTACCTGATCATCAGCTCCTTTGACCTGGAGGGCTTTGAGCCTTACAAACAGGCTGTGATAACTCGCTCGGATTTCATCCTTCCAGTTCCCGCAACAAGGAAGGAAAAACAGGAGATGATAGCAGATGAGGGGTTTCGGCCTTCGGTTCCCAAACAGTGGTATGAGGTATCAGATTTCGAAAAGAGGCTTTGGATACGGTGGGCACGGAGGCTCGGATCAGAGGATGACTGGGATACGCTCTTCCTCACCCACACGGCAAACCATGCGAATTTTACCAAACCCCGGTTTTTCCTCGAAGAGGATGGCCACATCATCCCGTACTCGATTGATCTGAGCGCGAATCTGTGTTCCTGTTGTCTGGAACTCTTTGGGGTAATAGGCGAGGAGTGGAAGAAAAAGCTTGTCGCCCCCTGTTCAGGTGCGGTCGTCTTTTCAAGGCTTGAAAAAGATCGATACCTGCTCGTAGAGACTCCATCCTAAGTCAGAAAAATCATGTCGTATGGAATCGCTGGGAAAAAGGCGATTACTGAGACCAACAACACAACTGTAGAATGTATCATATCGGAATCAACTGATTTTGGAAACTGGAGGCCTCACGTATTGATTTTACTGGTCGGGACGACTGGATTTGAACCAGCGACTCCCTGAACCCCATTCAGGTGCGCTACCAGGCTGCGCTACGTCCCGACTGATTTCCCGACTTTCGTTTCGGAGTGTGATACCGGTGAGATACCGTAAAAGCCTTATTTATTGTGTGTTTTTAGAAAAATAGATAAAGATTCAGTCCTTAAAAAAGTGAATAGAGAATAGTACAAGAAAATTTTTTAGTCAAATTTTTTTCCGGAACCTGGCCTCATGGTGGGAACAAGGCAATCCGGAGCAGGCAATATCATTAATTTTTTGACGCTTCCAATATTGGTCAGTCTTGTGGGGACAAATTCATTCCAAACCTTCCTGCTTGTTGGAGTCAAATTGGGCGTTGCCCCCGGGACTATGCAGCAAGGCTCTCGCCGAAATTATGCAGTTGTTGATCACCCAGCCATCCTCAACACCGCATCCATGACAGATTGTCAAGCGGTCTTTTGCGCAAACGGCAGGAAAATTATATGATCGGGCGACCTGAGCGATGATATGCATCAGATCAGATCAGAGAACGCGAAACCGCAGCGGATTTGCACCTTCCAAGAATTTGAATACCCTGTTTTATAAGCGGGGATGAAAAGTTATCCTGCAAAGGGCAGAAATACCTGTGCCATGCTTTCCATTTGGCATTGAATCTGCAATTCAGAAATCTCGGTATTACTAACGCCTGCTTACCTGAGCAGCCTCCGAAGAGGCAAAGATTGTTTCCTTTACAGAGATTCCGGTTTAGGGAGGCATGAAGGCTATGGGACGGGATGATTGCATAAGTAACAGGAATATCAAGATTATCTCCACCTATGTGGAAAGCCTTCTGGGAGATACAGCAGCGCTTTTTGAAGGCCTTCCCTTTCCCGAGGATAGGTACGCCTCTGTAAAGGAATGTTTCACTGATGAGGATGAATGGACTAGCTTTGAGATCTTTCGAGAGATTTTTCGCAGGGGAAGACAGCTTGTCGGGGATCCCGATTTCTATTTCAACTGCGGCGCCTCCACTGCGGCGCTTCACTCATGGGGGCGTTTTGGGTACTTCGCACAGCTATTCTCCGGCCCAAGTGACGGGATCAGGCGCTTGCCGTTTTTTAACCAGAATTTCAACGACACTAAGGATATTGATCTCATTGAGGCGCCTGCCTATGACAAAAAGCTCAGGAAGATTCGCGCCGTGATCAGGATAAAATCCCACGAGGACCATGATATCAACAGTGATTATATCGGTGATCCCTACCTGAGGGGAATCATATCCTCTATCCCTACCCTATGGGGCCTTCCTCGAGCTTCCGTTGCCCAGATCATGAATGAATATGATCCGGTAGCCCTGTTCAACGAAGATGAAGAATTCGCCTCTTTGGATCTCGATGCCAGGATCGAGGGCGAGGAACTCACCGTATACTCCTCAGCTGAAAGGCAGAGAAAGATCGTGGGAAGAAAGGTTGTCCTGGAGCCTGATATAGTGGAAGGAAGAAGTGTCTTTTTGGGCAGGGTCTCGGAACTGCCGAGCAATGACAACAGAAATAAATCCGGGCGAAGCACGGGCATACTCATACGTGATTCATTACGGGTGGGGGGCAGGGAGATTTTCACCCAGGGAGAGATCTTCAACGCTCCCTACTTTATCCTGGTGATTACCTATGAGGAGGCCCCTTTCTTTAAGAAGTTGCTTCGGCCTCTGCTCGAGTCGGGACGGAGCGCTGAAGCGGCTTACGGCATGATAGAAACCATCAACCAGCTGCGGGAGGCGATGCGCACCAAGAATGAGGCCTACAAAGACCTGGAAAGGGCCAACAGAGAGCTGAGCAAGGCCAAGGAGGAGATAGACGGCTATGCTCGAAATCTCGAGGCCATGGTAGAGGTGAGGACCCGAGAGCTGAGCAAGGCCAAGGAGGATCTCGAAAACCTTAATAAGGATCTGAGCGATAAGGTGCAGGATCAGGTCGAGGAGCTGGGCAGGTACCATGAGCTGCGGAGATATCTGTCCCCTAATATTGCCGAGCGAATTCTTTCGGAAGGAAGCGATTTGAGTGCGATCTCCCATAGGAAATTTATGACCGTTTTATTCTCCGATATCAGGGGGTTTTCCGATCTCACGGACTCTCTTGAACCGGAAGAGATCTCCCTTTTGTTGAACAACTATTTATCGGAGATGACAGGTCTTATCCACAAGCATGAGGGGACCCTGGATAAGATAATCGGCGACGGTATGATGGTGTTTTTCGGAGACCCGATTTTAATGCAGGATCATGCCCGGCGGGCGGTTCTGCTTGCAGTTGACATGCAGCAGACAATCAGGCATCTTAAAAACGAGTGGTCTTCCTACGGACACGATCTGAGCATCGGGATAGGGATAAATACGGGATACATGACTGTAGGCACTGTGGGTTCCGAGTTTCACAGGGATTATACGGTCATAGGAAATCAGGTTAATGTGGCAGCCCGATTGGAGTCCCTGGCAAAGTCGGGGGAGATTTTGGTAAGCCATAGAACTTACAGCAAGGCAAAGGATATCGCCAACTTTGAAGAAGCAGGTACCTTTAACCTCAAGGGCATCCACTCACCGGTCGCGGTATACAGGGTAGTGTATGGTTAGCGCATGGTAACTATTCAGGTACATAGGCTGTAGGCCTGTCTGCGTGCGGACACGCACAGGAAGGCTGAAGATTGTTAGAAAATCATGGGGATACACGAGACGTGGAAGCCGATTGGGAATATTGCAACGCGATCTTACCCAAGGTGTCGAGGACCTTTGCTCTCAACATTGAGCAGCTGGCGGGGGATATCTATAGGACGGTGCTGCTTGGCTATTTGCTCTTTAGGATTGCAGATACCTTTGAGGATACGGTGTACCAGGATGAAAGGGAAAAGATAGCGGCCTTAAAGGATTTCGCGAACATCTTCAAAGGCGACAAGGGCCTCCGTCAAAGGCTCAGCCTGTATGAACCCCTCAAGTTTCGATGGAATAAGGAAAGCGACGCCAAGGGCCTTGTTGAAAATGGCCACCGGCCCTTACGGTGTTACTTCGATATCCCGGAAAGCCATAGACGAATCATAGACCCGCTTATTGTGGAGATGGCTGAAGGCATGGCTAGGTTCCAGGAGCGGAAGCAAAAGAGCCGCCAGAGAATATTTCAGCTATCAGACTATGACGATCTGGAGCAGTATTGCTACTCTGTTGCAGGCGTTGTGGGTCTGATGCTCACCGCGATCTTCTGTCAGAGAGAGCGCATAGCCACGGTACGATCACAGCTCGAGAGATTTCAGGTTCCATTCGGCATTGCCCTCCAGCTTATCAATATCCTCAAGGATTACACCAGGGATATAGCCAGGGGATGGTGTTACATCCCCAGGACGATCACGGAGAAATACAGAATTCGCCTCGACAGTCGAGAGGAACTCTCTGGCTGGCAGAAACAGGGAATCGTCCGGGATATGGTAGATCATATCGTGCCGTATCTTGACTCGACCCTTGAGTATATCAAATGGCTTCCCCTTGAGGAGAGGTCAATCAGGATGTTTTGTATCATCCCCTTTATGCTGGGGCACCGAACACTTGTTGAGATCGCAGACATGAAGAAGGACAAGGTATCCCGTGAGGAGGTGGCCCGGCTTATGGAAAGGTCTTCTGCATGTGCGGGGTCGAACGAGCTTTTGGAAAAGGATTATCTGGAGGCCAAGAGGGGCCTTTCAACGTGAACCCCACCTTGTAGATAAACATTACGAAGAGATTCTATCAGGGAATGGGGGAGGGTGCTCTAAAGGGATCCGCGTGAGTAGTCCATATCGAGTTGAAAGAATTCCCCCCGCTTTGCACGGCCCGGTTTCGGTGAGTGCTCTTTGGGCTCCGTTCCCTTCCTGAATGCCTGGAAACAGGTGTCCTCTGAGTAC
The DNA here is from genome assembly GCA_964412045.1 of uncultured Desulfobacteraceae bacterium. Taxonomy (GTDB): domain Bacteria; phylum Desulfobacterota; class DSM-4660; order Desulfatiglandales; family B25-G16; genus B25-G16. The sequence goes on along the minus strand of CAYPNL010000264.1, from coordinate 9,719 downwards.
GGGCTTGACAGGAGGCCGGTCTTAGCATCTATCTTGGCAATCACCACGCCCTCAGGGCTTTCAAAGGGGATAACAGGTTTTCCGTCGAGCACTTCCCTCATGAAAGAAAGCCAAATGGGGCACGCAGCCCTTGATCCGGTCTCACCCTTGCCCATGGGGGTGCTTTCATCGTAGCCCACCCATACGCCCGTGATCAGGGTAGGGGAATAGCCGAGGAACCAGGCATCCTTCAGGTCGTTGGTAGTGCCGGTCTTACCCGTCACCGGCCTCTTCAGCGCCCGAGCCCTCCATCCGGTGCCCTCCTCAACCACCGCCTTGAGCAGGTCGGTCATCACAAAGGCTGTTTCCCTGGATATGGCCTCTGATAAAGAAGGCTGATTTTCCTCGAGAACCTTCCCGTTTCTGTCGAGCACCTTGGTAATGAACACGGGATTCACCAGCCTGCCCTCATTGGCAAAGACCGAGTATGCCCTGGTAAGTTCCAGAAGGCTGAGCCCTGATGAGCCCAGCGCCAGGGAGAGATCCTTGTCGAGATTGGACTCTATACCTAATTGCCGCGCGTATTCGATGGCATAGGTAATGCCTATCTTCTCCAGTATCTTCACGGTTATGATATTACGTGATTGTATGAGACCCGTCCTGAAGAGGGTGGCGCCGAAGAACTTCTCCGTATAGTTTTTCGGCTTCCAGAGCTTGTCCTGCTCACCAATGGGGGAGATGTAGGGTGTATCGATGATTACTGATGATGGCGTGAACCCCCTATCCAGTGCAGCCGCGTAGATGATGGGCTTAAATGCGGAGCCGGGTTGCCTCCTGGCCTGGATTGCTCTGTTAAATTGACTTTTGGTGAAGTCCACTCCGCCGACCAGTGCCTTTATATATCCGGTCTTGGCTTCCATGCACAGCAGCGCTGCCTGGGCGCGGGGCTCCTGCTCCAACGACAGGATCAATCCGGAAGCATTGTTGTCCTTTTTCACGATCCCAACCAGGATGACATCTCCCGGTGTTAACACCTCGCCCGGGTCCTTGAGCTTGGTCTCGTAGTACGCTGTCTCAGGATCAAAGGGCCTCGCCCATTCCATGCCCGAGATCGGCAGCACGCCATAGTGATCTCCAATCTTAACAAGGGTTTCCTTCTTGGCACTGTCTACCCGGATCACGACACCCTTTGTAACCATGCCGGGTTCCAGGGGCTGGGCCTTTAACTCATCCATTAATTGCTGGTAGACGAGATCCTGATAGGGGATAAAGACCCTCAACAACGGCCCCCTGAACCCCTCTCTTCTGTCTAACTCCAGGGTACCACTTTTGATGGCATCCTGAGCGGCCTTTTGCATGACAAGGTTCACCGTGGTATATATCTTGAGACCACCGTTATAAAGGAGAGGCCGGCCGTATTTCATCTGAACGGTTCTTCGAATGTGTTCCAGAAAATAAGGGGCTTCCTGGGGCCTGATTTCCCCTTTTTGCCGCACGCGTACCTCGGTCCGCAATGCTTCTTCGAATTCCTCTGCACTGATGAAGCCCTCGATCTTCATCCTCTCCAGGACATATCTCTGCCTGGCCTTGGCCCTCGAGAGGTACTTGATCGGAGAATCTCTGCTGGGTGCTTTCGCAAGCCCTGCGAGGAGGGCAGCCTCAGCGATATCCAGATCGCCGGACCTCTTGCCGAAGTAAACCTGGCTTGCCGCCTCCACTCCGTAGAGTCCATGTCCCAGGTATATCTGGTTCAGGTAGAGATAAAGGATCTCTTCTTTGGTGAATTCCCTCTCTATTTGAAGGGAAAGGAGCGCCTCCCTGGCCTTCCGCCTGTAAGTCCTTTCAGGGTTTTTCAGGAGGAGCGATTTTGTGATTTGCTGCGTAATGGTGCTGGCGCCCTGTTCAATCCTTCCAGCCTTGAGATTGTTGATCAAGGCCCGTATGATGCCCAACGCATCGATACCCTGGTGCGTGAAAAATCGCGCGTCTTCTGCCGCGACAAACGCCTCGATGAGGTTTGGCGACATATCGCTGACTGGTACCAGGATTCTCCGCTCCTCCCAGAATTGACCGATTATTTGGCCGTTATCCGCATATACCTGGGTGATGATCGGCGGGCTATAGTCCTTGAGCGTTCCTATGTACGGGAGATTGCTCGACCACAGGTACCATAGGGCTGCGCCTGTTGAGGCGAGAAAAAGAAAGACGACGAGAAAACACATAGCAGCTATGGTAACGACCTTTTTCATACCATCAGCTTCCTATCGAATGATCGATATTGTATCGCCTCTGCCACGTGTGCCTGTTCGATTTCCTCAGATCCAGCCAGATCGGCAATCGTTCTGGAGATCTTGAGGATGCGTGACAAGGCCCGGGCACTGAACCCGAATTTCTCCATGGCTATCTCTAGGAGCGCGTTGGATTTCTCATCTATCTCGCAAAACCTTCGTATCTGTCTGGTGTTCATCATAGCATTACAGTGAATCTTTGTCTTACTAAACCTCTCCTTTTGGATCTCTCTCGCCTCCATGACTCTCCGGCGAATCTCATGAGAGGGCTGGGCATGCGGAAGACCCGTGAGATCCTTGAAGGGCACGGTCGGTACATCGACGTGGATGTCGATCCGGTCCATGAGAGGTCCTGATATCTTGGAGCGGTACCTCTGGATTTCCCGAAAGGAGCAGGTACACTCACGCTTTGGATCACCGAAGTAGCCGCAGGGACATGGATTCATGGCCCCGACGAGGAGAAAGTTGGCGGGATAGGTTACCGTGGTTGTCGCTCTGGATATGGTGACAATCCCGGTTTCCATCGGTTGCCGGAGCACCTCAAGCACGTTCTTCTTGAATTCCGGCATCTCATCCAAGAACAACACCCCGTTATGAGCCAGGCTTACCTCGCCAGGCTTGGGTATCTGACCGCCGCCTATGAGGCCCGCATCCGATATGGTGTGATGAGGGGCCCTGAAAGGCCTGACCTTGATCAGACCCTGGCCTTTGGGCATAAGCCCCATGACGCTATAGACCTTTGAGGTCTCAAGCGATTCGTCAAATGCAAGGGGCGGCAGTATGGTTGAGAGCCTCTGGGCAAGCATCGTCTTTCCGGCACCCGGCGGGCCGATCATCAGGATATTATGACCGCCTGCAGCGGCGATTTCCACTGCCCTCTTCACATTCTCCTGGCCGCACACATCGCTGAAATCGATATCGTAGGTGGGTTGATCACCCAGAAAGTCGCTCTCCAATCTCATCGATGGTGCGCATTCAGTGCCGTTCAAGGCCTGGACGAGCTGGGCAAGGGTGGACACAGGATGGACATCTATCTCCTTGACTACCGATGCCTCAGTCGCGTTATCCAAGGGAAGATAGATTCCCTTTAAGCCGAGCTCCTTCACCATGATAGCCATTGACAAGGCTCCTTTTATAGCCCTGATGCTGCCATCAAGGGAGAGCTCGCCGATAATGACATGATCGGTTAATGCCGGGGGTGTAATGAGCCCGGTTGCCGCGAGGATTCCTATGGCCATGGGGAGGTCGAATCCGCTTCCCTCCTTCTTTACATCTGCAGGGGCAAGGTTTACCGTAATCCTGTCCGAAGGAAAGTGGTACCCGGAATTCTTAAGGGCTGCCTTGACCCTCTCCTTGCTTTCCCGGACCGCGCCCTCGGGTAAACCAACCGTTGAAAACGCGGGCAGACCCCTTGATATATCTACCTCAACTTCGACCTCATAGGCGTCGATCCCAAGAACTGAGCTGCTTAATACGGTGGCGAGCATATTCCCTATCGCGTTATACAAAGAATACTTCTTGTAACGATAGAATACTTTTGAGAAATAGGGAATAAAATTTTTCGTAAAGAGGACCTTGATCAGCTTTTTTATCACCATCCCCATAAAAATGTCTTTACTTTTCGTGTAGGGAACGCTATAAAATTTGTTTAAAATTTTTAAGGGGAATAGTGAATGGCACGCATTACGATCGAAGACGGCTTAAAGAAAGGCTACAATAAATTTATGCTCGTGCATCTGGCGGCCAAGAGGGCGCTTCAGCTAAAGAAGGGGAAAGAACCTTTTGTTGAGTGCGATAACAGGGAGATAGTAGCTGCCTTGAGAGAGATTGAAGCCGGCAGGGTGATCATGAGACCTGAGGCGAGTCCGTCCGAGGCTTATTTGGAGAGTGAATCTCAGCTCCCCGGTCCAGCCGATGAACAGATCGAACCCGAGGCTGTGGCCCAGGATGATGAGGGCGTGGCCTTAGAGCCAGGTTCCGGGGTTGATGATCACGAGGAGCCGGAGATTCCTGAAGAGGGCGCTGTGGAGATGGATATCGAGGATCAAGAGGATGGTGATCCAAAGGCAGAATAGGGGCAAGAAGTAAAAGGAGCCAAAAAGGAGAGTACTTGAGATACCGCGTAGCACCTATGGCGAGCAAGAGAGACTATTATGAGATCTTGGGCGTTTCCAGGGATGCCGGTTCAGAGGGGATAAAGAAGGCATACCGGAGACTTGCCCTTCAGTACCACCCTGATAGAAACCCGGGGGATCGTGAAGCAGAGGAGAGGTTCAAGGAAGCCGCAGAGGCCTATGAGGTGCTGAGGGATGACGAAAAGAGGAGAATATACGATCTTTACGGCCACGCCGGCCTGGAGGGAACAGGGTTTACCGGTTTCGGAGGGTTCGAGGATATCTTCTCCGCATTCGGGGACATATTCGGGGATTTCTTTGGGTTCGGCGGAAGGCGATCGGGGAGAACAGGGATTCGAAGAGGCGCTGACCTTCGATACGATCTCACGTTGAGCTTGGAAGAGGCGTACAAGGGGAAGGAACAGGAGATCGTCTTCAATAGGTATGAGATCTGCGACCGGTGCAGTGGTTCAGGGATGGAACCGGGCAGTGAGCTCGAAATCTGTCCTAACTGCCAGGGCAGAGGAGAGATTGTTCGTTCACAGGGTTTCTTTCAGATCAGAACAACCTGCTCAACCTGCGGCGGCAGGGGCCGGATCATGGTAGATCCATGCACGAACTGCCAGGGAAACGGAAAGCTGAGTGTTGAGAGAAAGGTCCTCGTAAGGATACCGCCGGGAGTTGATACCGGGACACAACTCAGGATCAAGGGGGAGGGAGAACCCGGAGAGGGGGAAGGTCCGCGGGGAGATCTCTTTGTGGTGATGTACGTACAGGAGCATCCTTTCTTCGTTCGGGAGGGTGATGATCTCAGGTGCCAGGTGAGCATCTCCTTTATCCAGGCAGCGCTGGGAACCGAGGTTTCCATCCCTGTGCTTGATGGCGATGGGCAGAAGAGCATCACCATTCCGGAGAGCGTGCAGCCGGAGGAGATCCTCAGGCTGAAAGGGATGGGTATGCCGAGCCTCAGAAAGGGAAGGGGGTACGGCGATCTGTTTGTGAAGGTCACCGTGAAGATTCCCACCCGATTGAGCCAGAAGCAGCGGGAATTATTGGTGGAATTCGGCGAGCTTGAAAAGCAGAAGATAGGAACAAAGACACGGGATTTTTGGGATAAGATAAGAGGAGCATAGGAAGAGGAGGCTTTATCGTAGGGGATTTCATGGATCGAGAGCAATTAGAGTATTTTAGGAATTTGCTTCAGAGCCAGCTTGACGAGCTTATTGAAGAGGCACTGAAAACAATGGACGGCATGACCAGCCTAAAGGATACATTTCCTGATCCAACGGATAGGGCTTCCCTGGAAACGGATAGGAATTTTCTCTTGCGGATACGGGATCGAGAGAGGAAGTTGATCGATAAGATCAAGGAGGCAATCGAGAGAATCGATCAGGGAACGTTCGGGATATGCGAGATGTGCGGCAAGGATATATCCCAGGAAAGACTCATGGCGAGGCCAGTGACCACCCTCTGTATTGAGTGCAAGAAGAAGCAGGAAGCCAGGGAAAAGGCTCGGGGTTTGTGAGGCACAGAAAGCAGGATGAAGATCGCATACCTTGATTGTTTTTCCGGGGTCAGCGGGGATATGTTTGTCGGGTCATTGCTCGATGCCGGCCTTTCCGCTGAGAGCATCGAGGAGATGATTGCCGGGCTAAAGATCGACGGCTTCACCATATCGGGCGCAAAGGAGGCTAGGAACCATATCTTCGGAACAAGGTTTTCCGTCGTGCTCGACAATGATGTGTATCAGCCCTCTCGGCATCTCAAGGATATACAGGGCATTCTGAGAAGCAGTAATCTCCCGCCGCAGATCATTGAAAGCTCTATTTCAGTATTCGAGAGATTGGCCGCTGCCGAGGCAGCGATACACCATATGAATCCCGACGAGGTACATTTTCATGAAGTCGGCGCTGTTGATTCGATTATCGATGTGGTGGCCTCTGTCGCAGGAATTTATTTGTTAGGCATTGAGAAGCTCTTTGTATCGAGGATCCCTATCGGCAGCGGGATGATTGAGAGCGCCCACGGAATCATTCCGGTGCCGTCGCCCGCAACGGTTGTGCTCCTGAAGGGGGTACCCATCTATGAGAGCGGACAGGATGTGGAGATGGTCACTCCTACCGGAGCAGCGCTCCTCACCTCATTAGCAACCTCTTTCGGGACTATGCCTCCCATGACCATAGAACGTGTAGGGTATGGGGTCGGCACCAGGATCCTATCCGACAGGCCAAACCTCCTGCGAATCATGATCGGAAGCGATGCGGAGCCAGGCAGATTGGATACCGTGGTGCTGTTGGAGTCAAACCTGGACGATATGAGCCCTGAGCTTCTGGGGTATCTGATGGATCGTCTCTTTGACGCTGGGGCCTTGGACGTGAGTTTCTGCCCTATACAGATGAAAAAAAATAGGCCCGGTATCAGACTCCAGGTGATTGGTCGGCCTCACGACAAGGACAGGCTCGTGGGCATGGTGTTCAGGGAATCAACCAGCCTCGGCATTCGCATCACCTACAGCCAGCGCCAAGTATTAGAGCGGAACGAGGTGACGGTGAACTCCCCCTGGGGGAAGATAAAGCTGACCCAGGTCACCGATCGCGACAGGGGGTCGGTGCTGATGCCCGAGTACGAGGAGTGCAGGCGGATTGCACGGCAGCATAATCTCCCCTTGCGGGATGTTTACGCATGGGCTGTAGCCCAATCAAAAGATACCGAAACGTAGCATTTCCCATCGTAACAACAAGGCATCTTGCCACAAAGGCACCAAGGTTATATAATTACTCGTAAGCGTTCCCAGGTTCAGCGTTCCGGGTTCAGAGCACAGGGCGTTTCACCCGGAACCGTGAACGGTGAATGTGTTCAACCCATGGTAAAATATCCCTTTGGCACCACCACAATTCCCCGTGGGGTCAGGGTGAAGCGCTTGCCGTCCTCTTTCGGATTATAACCGATTTCGGTGTGAGGAGGGATCTGGTTGTGTTTATCGATGATGGCCTTCTTGATCTTGCAGTGGCGTCCCACGATCACGTCATCCATGATGACCGATTCCTCAACGGTTGCCCAGCTTCCGATCATCACATAGTAGGAGATCACCGAGTTTCTGACGATTCCGCTTATGATGGAGCCAGGGGCCACAATTGAGTCAAGCGCCTTACCCACTCGAAAACCTTCCGCCCTCTCGTTGCTGAAGATGAATTTAGCGGGCGGGGCCGGGATCTGGTAGGTTTGAATAGGCCAGTTCTTGCCATAGAGGTTAAAGGAAGGATCGATACCGGTCAGATCCATGTTGGCATTCCAATAGGCATCAAGGGTTCCCACATCCCTCCAGTAAGAGGAATCGCGGACTTTTTGTTCAAGCAGAAGCCTTCGCTCTCCGTCTTCTTTGATGTCAAAGACGTAATCCTCAATGGCATTCTCCCTTTGAAAGCTATAGGCGTACACCCGCGCGGTCGATATGAGAAAGGGAATGATGTGCTTGCCGAAATCATCACCCTCATGCTCCTTGAGTGCATGGAGGAGTGTGTCGGTTCTGAACAGATAAATGCCCATTGATGCAAGAACCCGGTCGGGATTTCCGGGGATGGTAGCTGGATTCTCCTTGGGCTTTTCCTGGAAGCCATAGATGCGATAGTCCTCATCCACGCCTGCCACTCCCACCTCCGGTGCCAAATCACTCCCCAATTCAGTGAGTGAGATAGTCAGATCTGCTGTTTTATCCAGGTGGTAGCCGAGAAATCGCCGGTAGTCCATCTTGTAGATATGATCGCCGGAGAGGATCATGATGTGTTTGGGCTTAACCTGATCGATGAGGTAAAGGTTTTGGCGGATAGAGTCAGCAGTTCCCCCATACCAATCACCGCTGATCCTCTGCTGGGGCGGCACGATCTTCATGAAGTGTCCGAGTTTCAGGTTGAATATGTTCCAACCGGCATCGAGGTGGTCTGTAAGGGACTGGGACTTGTACTGCGGCAGCACGATGATCTTGTAGAGCCCCGAGTTTATGCAATTGCTCAGGGTCAGATCGATAAGCCGGTAGATGCCTCCAAAGGGTACTGCCGGCTTGGCCCTGTCAAGGGTGAGCGGCATGAGCCTCTCGCCCCTCCCCCCGGCCATTATGAATGCGAGCACGTCTTTCATGGCATTTCAAAAGGTTTGATTGGAAAGTATCGGTCAATCATTCTTGCATGTCAAGGCAAAAGCCCTGGGAGCCAGGGAACCCGGTAGTTTCTCAGGAGGAGTTTTTCAGGTGTGCCTTTGCAAGGGGAAGCAGCGGTGACTGCGGGAACTGGGAAATGAATTTTTGAAAGCTTTCCTTTGAAAGCTCTGTCTGGCCGCTCAGATCATACATCCTGCCCAGGGAGAACAGGGCCTCTTCCTTGAGGAAGGCGGTATCGTTTTCGATGATCTTCTCGAGATATCCTATGGCTGATTGATAGTCTGCCCTGGCCTCGTAGCAGGCGGCCATGCCGAAATAGGCCATAGGTCGGTATATCGATTCATCTCCGATCTTTTCCAGATAGGTCTCATACAGGGATATGGCCTCTTCATAGTTCCCCTGCCCGAACTTCAGGTAGGCAAGCTGCGGTATGGCAAGTTTTGCCATCTTGGTCCAGCCATGCTCCCGTATGAGCCTATCCAGTTCCTCGGTGGATCTCTGGATGCTCTCTTGGCTGGCCTCTGACGAAGAAGCGGATACGAGGTTTTTGTAAGCTATATTGTAGGCGGTCAAGGCCTTTTGATTGATGTGCCTGAAATAGAGGCTGATACCCGCGATGATCACCGCAACAGCGAGAACGCATATCGCCGCCCACTGGATCTGTTTTCGACGCTTAACCACGAATTGGTAGGCTCTCGTTGAAAGGGAGATAAACTCATCCTCGTTTTTGAGCAGCTCCTTCCTCGTTTCCCGCTTCTTGGCCATATCTGCACACCACCCTTTCTATATGAAGGCTTCTTAGCAGATGTAGAGGCTTTGTTCAACAAAAAAGACATTGTGTTTTCATTACCATTTTGGTAGAGGAAAAAGGTGCTTTTCCCTTAAGGTAAACCTTACGCGAGGAGAGATTGGGGCAATTCATTGGGATGACATTAGAAAGAGATATGATTAGAACTCGATGTGCGATACACAATATTGACAAGCTCGTAAAAAGTCTTAACAGACCCGCCTGCCGTCTGGCGGGCAGGTTCAACGGATACGACGTTTTACGAGTTCATCAACAATGAATGGCCAAAAAAGAAACTCTCTATGAAGCCGGCGTTCCATCCCAGATTGATCAATGATCCCTTCTCGGATCCGGGGCTCTTCATCCCCTTCATGTTTCAGAGGAGGGCGCTCCTCTTT